>JBDHTK010000053.1:0-14833 GCA_039808625.1 Devosia sp.
GCCGGCTACTGCATCGTCAACGACGTCTCCGAGCGCGAGTACCAGCTCGAGCGCGGCGGCCAGTGGGACAAGGGCAAGGGCTGCGACACCTTCGGGCCCATCGGCCCGTGGCTGGTCACCGCCGACGAGGTGCCCGACCCGCAGAACCTCAAGATGTGGCTCGAGGTCGACGGCCATCGCTACCAGGACGGCTCGACCAGGACCATGATCTTCACCGTCGCCCAGTGCGTGAGCTACATCAGCCAGTTCATGTCGCTGCAGCCCGGCGACATCATCTCGACCGGCACCCCGCCGGGCGTCGGCATGGGCATCAAGCCCGAGCCGATCTGGCTGAAGCCCGGCCAGACCATGCGTCTGGGCATCGAGGGCCTGGGCGAGCAGACCCAGATGACGCACGCCTACGCCGGCTGACGCCTGCCGCGCGTGCCTCCCTGAGCGGGGAGGCACGCCCGCCTCGCCGCCGGTGACGGAAAAAGCGGTTTTCACCGCCGCGCCCGATGCTCTATGGAGGGGCGCCACTGACCGGAGGCGAGTGCCGATGCCCAGGACCGACATAGCGCGGCGTGTCTACAACCACACCTGGAAACTCGATCCGATCGTGCGCTCGCTGCTCGATACGGATTTCTACAAGCTCCTGATGCTGCAGATGATCTGGGGCCTCTACCCCAAGGTCGACGCCACCTTCACGCTCATCAACCGCAAGCGCACGGTCCGCCTCGCCGACGAGATCGACGAGGCCGAGCTGCGCGCCCAGCTCGACCATGCCCGCACCCTGCGCTTCTCCAAGAAGGAGATGATCTGGCTCGCCGGCAACAGCTTCTATGGCTCCAAGCAGATCTTCTCGCCCGAATTCCTGCGCTGGCTCGAGGACTTCGCCCTGCCCGGCTACGAGCTCGAACGCCGCGACGGCCAGTTCGAGCTCAGCTTTCCCGGCCGCTGGGTCGAGACCACCATGTGGGAGATCCCGGCGCTCGCCATCATCAACGAGCTGCGCTCGCGCGCCGCGCTGCGCGACTACGGCCCGTTCACGCTCGACGTCACCTACGCCCGCGCCAAGGCCAAGATGTGGGAGAAGGTCGAGCGCCTCAAGCGCCTGCCCGAGCTGCGCATCTCCGATTTCGGCACGCGGCGCCGGCACTCCTTCCTGTGGCAGCGCTGGTGCGTGGAGGCCCTGAAGGAAGGGCTGGGCGACGCCTTCACCGGCACCTCCAACGTGCTGCTGGCGATGGACAACGACCTCGAGGCACTCGGCACCAACGCCCATGAGCTGCCGATGGTGCTCGCCGCCATCGCCCCCACCGAGGCCGCCCTCAAGGCGGCACCCTACCAGGTGCTGCAGGACTGGGAGAGCTACTATGGCGGCAATCTGCTGATCGTGCTGCCCGACGCCTTCGGCACCGACGCCTTCCTGCGCGACGCGCCCGACTGGGTGGCCGACTGGACCGGCTTCCGCCCCGACTCTGCTCCCGCCATCGAAGGCGGCGAGCGCATCATCGCCTGGTGGAAGCAGAAGGGCCGCAACCCGCGCGACAAGCTGCTCATCTTCTCCGACGGGCTCGACGTCGACGCCATCGAGGCCGCCTATCACCACTTCGCCGGCCGCGTGCGCATGGCCTTCGGCTGGGGCACCAACCTCACCAACGATTTCGCCGGCTGCTCGCCCTTCCCCAATCCCCGGCTCGACCCGATCTCGCTGGTCTGCAAGGTCAGCGCCGCCAATGGCCGCCCGGCCGTGAAGCTTTCCGACAACCCGGAGAAGGCAACCGGCGAGGCCGCCGAAATCGCCCGCTACCTGCGCATCTTCGGCGACAAGGGCCGCGTCGCCCACGAAGTGGTGGTCTGACCCCCATCGTTCGCGAAACGACGACGGTCTTGTGTCGCCCTGCGGGGTTCAGAACCGGTCTCTCCGCGCCATATCCTGCGGCGACGGGGCCGGCTGCCCCACGGAGATGACAATGCTCGACCAGATCAGGGGGCTGCACCACGTCACGGCGATGGCGCGGAGTGCGCCTGCGAACAACGCTTTCTGGACCCGGACGCTCGGCCTGCGCCGCGTCAAGCAGACGGTCAATTTCGACGAGCCCAGCGTCTACCACCTCTACTACGGCAACGAGGCGGGCACGCCGGGCACGGTGATGACCTACTTCCCGTTCCCCAACATCGCGCGTGGCCGCCCCGGCACCGGCGAGGTCGGCACCACCGTCTTTTCCGTGCCCGAGGGCGCCCTCGCCTTCTGGCAGGACCACCTCGCGGCCGCCGGCGTCGCCGACCTGGCGCGCTCCGAGCGCTTCGGCCAGCCGCGGCTGAGCTTTTCGGGGCCGGACGGCGACGGGCTGGCGCTGGTTGAGGACAGGGCCGACCCCCGCGCGCCGTGGACCGGCGGCGGCGTCGGCGCCGACGCCGCCATCCGCGGCTTCCACTCGGTCGAGCTGCGCCTGCGCGATGCCGGCGCCACCGCGGAGCTGCTGCGCTTCATGGGCTACGAGCATGCCGGGGCCCATGGCGGCCTGCGCCGCCTCGTGCGGCCGGGCGGCAACGGCGCCGACACCATCGACATCGCGACGCTGCCCGAGGTCGGGCGCGGCCTGCCCGGCGCCGGCTCGGTGCACCATGTCGCCTTCGCCGTCGCCGACCGCGCGCGCCAGCTCGAAGTCCGCAAGGCCTTGATGGATACGGGCTTTCAGCTCACGCCCGTCATCGATCGCGACTATTTCTACGCCGTCTATTTCCGCACGCCGGGCGGCGTCCTGTTCGAGATCGCCACCAGCGAGCCCGGCTTCGCCCGCGACGAGGACAGCGCGCATCTGGGCGAGGCGCTCAAGCTGCCGACGCAGCACGAGCACCTGCGCGCCCGGCTCGAACGGACGCTGGAGCAGCTGGAATGACGGTCCAGAACGACGATTATATCTACGCCGAGGTGGCGGCGCCGGCCGGGGCGCCGCTGCTCGTCCTGCTGCACGGCACGGGCGGCGACGAGCACGATCTCATCGGCCTCGGCCATGAACTTCTGCCAGGCGCGCACCTCGTCGCGCCGCGTGGCGACGTCGACGAAAACGGCGCGCTGAGATTCTTCCGCCGCACCGCCGAGGGCGTCTACGACGCCGCCGACCTGGCGCGGGCGACGCACAAGCTCGCAGCCTTCATCCGCGCCCGCATCGCCGCCGCCGGCGCGACGGAGGTCGCCGCGCTGGGCTATTCCAACGGCGCCAACGTCCTCGCCGCGACGCTCTTTGCCGCCCCCGGCCTCGTCGGCCGGGCGGTGCTGATGCATCCGCTGATCCCGTTCACCCCCGCCCCGCAGCCCGCTCTGGCCGGCACGGCGGTGCTGCTGACCGCCGGCCGCCGCGACCCCATCGCCCCGGCGCCGCTGACCGAGGCGCTGGCCGGCTGGTTCGCCCGGCAGGGCGTGACGGTGCAAACCGCCTGGCACGCTGGCGGCCACGAGCTGCGCCCGGCCGAGATCGCCGCCGCCAGGGCCTTTCTTGCGGGCCGAGATTAGGGGTTCATTGACGTTCTTTTCGCCATAGTCGCCGACGAGTCCAAGAGGGAGCGCGGTTCGGCGGCGTCAGCCGGATCGGTCTGACATGGCCAAGAGCAAATCGCGCCTGCCGCCCTTTGCCAGCCTCAGGGTCAGCATCCTTCTCGCCATTCTCCTCGGCTTCGGCGTCGTCGCCCTGCCCGCCTGGTGGGGCTTCAACCTGCTCGTCAACTCCACCGTCGTGCAGCTCGGCACGCTGTTCGCCGAAAAGCAGATCCTGTTCGACCGCTATCGCGGCCTCGGCGCGCTGATGCAGGAGGTGACACTGGCCGAGACGCTGACGCGCTCGCCGATCATGCGCGACTGGGCCCTCGACGAGGCCGATCCCCAAAAGAAGGCGCGCGCGCTGGCCGAGCTCGAGCTCTACCGGGAGTCGTTCTCCAACCATTCCTATTTCTTCGTCGTCAACGGCTCGGGCAATTACTACTACAACGACGCCACCAACTCCTATGCCGGCCGCCAGCTCAGCTACACGCTCGACCCCGAAAATCCGCGCAATGGCTGGTACTACTCCACCGCCGCGCTGGGCTCGGGCTGCCACCTCAACGTCGACCACGACGACGCGCTCGGCGTCACCAATGTGTGGATCAACTGCGTGATGCGCGAGGGCGACAAGGTGCTCGGCGTGCTCGGCACCGGCATCGACCTCACCTCGTTCATCAAGCAGGTGGTGGATTTCCCCCAGGAGGGGGTCCAGGCGATGTTCATCGACCGCGCCGGCGCCCTGCAGGCGCATCGCGACCCGCGCTTCATCGACTTCCACTCGCTCACCAAGGCCATCGAGGCCAAGAAGACCATCTACAGCCTCATCGACACCGAGCCCGACCGCGCGGCGCTGCGCCAGATGATCGCGGCGGTGACCACCGGCGACGTCGAGGTGCGCTCGCGCTTCATGCAGGTGGACGGCCACCAGATGCTGGTGGGGGTCGGCTATCTCGACCAGATCGACTGGTACAACGTCACCTTCATGGACGTGGACAAGATCATCGATCGCAGCCTGTTCCTGCCCATCGGCCTGTTGATCGCCGGCCTCATGGTCGGCGTCGCGCTGGTCATCGCCTTCCTGTTCAAGGCCGCCGTGCTCGACCGGCTGAAGCGCGTCGAGGCCGGCGTCGTCGCCGTGCCCAAGGGCGAGCCGGTGCCCACCGACGCCCGCAACGACGAGATCGGCCGGCTGTCGCGCACGCTGTCGGCGATGGCCGACACGGTGCAGGACAACATGCGCACGCTCGAACACCTCGTCGAGGAGCGCACCGCCGAGCTGCGCAGCCTCGCCTATCGCGACCAGCTGACCGGCATCGCCAACCGGCGCGGCTTCTCGGAGGGCTTCGCCGGCGCCCAGGCCGCCGCCACGCCCGAGGCGCGGCTGGCGCTGCTGCTCATCGACATCGACCGCTTCAAGGAGATCAACGACGGCTGCGGCCACCAGGCCGGCGACGAGGTGGTGGTCGAGATCGCCCGGCGCATCGCGGCGGTCCTGCGCCCCGAGGACCTGTGCGGGCGCTGGGGCGGCGACGAGTTCATCGTGCTGTTCGGCGACCTCGGCGCGCGCTCGCTGAAGCGCATCGCCGACGCCATGAAGCGCGGCCTGTCGCACCCGGTGACGCTGCGCGACGGCCGCGTCGTGCCGGTCACCGTCAGCATCGGCGCCTGCCTCGCCGAGCCGGGCGAGATGGTGGAGCAGGTGGCCGACATGGCCGACGCCGCGCTCTACATGGCCAAGGAGGAGGGGCGCGACCGCGTCGTCATCCACGACCCCACGGAGCCGCGCCGCGCCGCAGCCGGCTGACAGCGGCCGGCGGAGGCCATACACTGGCCCTTTGAAGAGGTGCCGCCATGATCCGCTTTGCCCTTGTCCCGCTGGCCGTGCTGCTCGCCGCCACCGCCGCCCAGGCCGCCAGCTTCGATTGCGCCAGGGCGACGACGCCGTTCGAGACGGCGATCTGCACCCACCCCGAACTCTCCGCCGCCGACGAGGTGCTGGCGCAGGCCTATGCCACGGCGCTGGGCGGGCTGTCGCAGCCGGCCGCGCGCATCGTCACCGACGGCCAGAAGGCCTGGCTCGACTATGCCGCGCGCGCCTGCTCGGACGACGCCGAGCCGATCGCCACGCCCTATACGGACGATCAGGCGCAATGCCTCGCCGGCACCTTCCGCGAGCGCATCCAGGGCCTCGAGGCGAGCCGCATGCTGGGCGGCTACCGCTTCTATCCGCTCGACAGCTTCAGCGTGCGGCGCGACACCGAGGCCGAGCCCGACGCCTACAACAAGGTGACGACCAGGACCTTCCAGACGATCAGGATCGACGCCGCGACGCCGCTCGCCGCCGCCTTCAATGCCGCCATCGACGCCCTGCGGACGGCCGGCCCCACGGCGCCGATCGCCCCCGACGACGTCAGCACCGACACCAGCTCCGAAACCAGGGTGACGGAGGTCACCAGCCGCCGCATCAGCCTCGAAACCAACGACTACTGGTACGGGCACGGCGCCGCGCACGGCAACTACACCATCGACGCGCACCACTTCCTGATCGACGAACAGCGCCTGCTCGACGCCTCGGACATCTTCGCCGGCGAGGGCTGGCAGCAAAAGCTCGCCGAGCTGGCGCTGGCGGCGCTCAAGGAAAAGCTCGGCGACGGCCTGTTCGAGACGGCGCTGAGCGACCTCGCCGAATGGGTCGCCGATCCGCGGCGCTGGACCTTCACCGAGGACGGGCTGGTGCTGCGCTTCCAGATCTATGAGGTCACCGCCTACGCCTATGGCGCGCCGCAGGTCACCATCGGCTGGCCGGCCCTCGACGGGCTGCTGGCGCCGGAGGCCGAGGCCATCGCCTCACCCTACTGAACGAGCAGGTCCGCCCATTCGGGGTGGCGCTTGAACTGCGCCGCCACATAGCTGCACACCGGCACGATGCGCGTGTTCTCGGCCCGCGCATCGGCCAGCGCGCGCTCGAGCAGCCGCATGGCGATGTTCTGGCCGCGGAATTCGGGCGGCGAGAACGTATGGTCGATGGCGATGGTGCCCGGCCCGAGGCGGCGATAGGTCATCTCGGCCTCGAGCCCGCCCGGCAGGTGGATCACATAGCGGCCATGCTCGGAGGCGTGCTCGCGCTCGATGGGGTGCTCGTCGGTCATAATGCCTTCTCGTTCGTTCGCAGCCAGTCTCGCGCCGCGGGCCGGCGCGAGTCCAGTGGCGAGGATGTCGCGCTAGATCGTTGCACCGTTCAAGTGAAACGGTGAAACGATCCAGGTTATTGATTTTATTGCGTTTCCGAACCAGAAAAGTCTGCAGCTTTGCTGGAAACGCTCTAGCTGCCCGGCTCGCGCTCGGGCTTCTGCCAGCGCGCCTGCAGCGAGCGGCCGAAGCTGCCCAGCCACGGCGCGAAGAACAGCAGGATGCGCTTCCAGTAATGCACGGCGAGGAAGAGCACGGTGAGGATGATGGCGCCGAACAGGATGACCAGTTCGAGGCTGAGCCCGATGGATTTCAGCCACTCGGTGAGGAACATGCCCGGCAGGATGTGCGTCGCCGCCCACACGAAGGCCGAAATGACGTTGATGAGGGTGAAATAGCCCCAGTTCATCCCCATCATGCCGGCGATGCCCGGCACCACGGCCTTGAGGCCGGTGATGAAGCGGCCGATGAAGATGGCCTTGCCGCCGTGGCGCGCAAAGAACACCTCGCCGCGCGCGATGAGGTCGAGATGATTCTTGAACGGCCAGGTGGTCTTCACCCGGTCCTTGAGCCAGTGCCCGATCCAGTAGGAGATGGCGTCGCCGACCACGCCGCCCGCCGTCGCGGCGAAGAAGATCGGCCAGAAATTGAGATTCTGCGTGGTGATCAGCCCGCCCACCAGCAGCAGGATGGGCAGCGAGGGCACGAGCAGCCCGAGGATGAACACCGCCTCGCCGATGCACACGAGGAAGACGAGGAAGACGAACAGCCAGTAATTGCTGGAAACGGACAGCAGAATGGCGCTGATGAGGTCCGAGATCTGATGGAAAATGTCCAGAATGGCGTCTCCCTGGCTTGGGCCGATCCTCGAAAGTACCCGTTAGAACCGGGCTCTGCGGCATTCTTGTGAACTGTGGCACAGCGCCGTTAAGCGTGCGTAACGTCACTTTTTCGTGGGCGCGGCAAATACCGCTTTTTCCACTGCCCGCTAGTAGGTCCTGAGGCCGTTGACCATCACCCGCAGGGCATAGAGCGAGGTGGTGGCGCAGATGTAGAGCACATTGTACTTGGCGCCGCCCCAGCAGAGATTGGCGACGGTCTCGGGCATGCGGACGCGCCCGATGAGCGTGCCGTCCGGCAGGTAGCAGGCGACGGCGGCGCCGGCGCTGGTCCAGATGCGCCCGTCGCTGTCGAGGCGGAAGCCGTCGAACAGGCCGTCCTCGCACACGCATAGCTGCCGGCCATTGCCGGCCGTCGCGCCGGCGACGTCGTAGACGCGGATCTCGCGCGGCTGGCCCGGCCGGTGCGTCGCGCCGGTGTCGGCGACGTAGAGCCGGCTTTCGTCGGGCGAAAAGGCGAGGCCGTTGGGCCGCACCATGTCGGTGACGACGGCGGTGACGGTGCCGTCCGCCGGGTCGATGCGATAGACGTTGCAGGCGCCGATCTCGCTTGCCGCCTTGTTGCCCTCGAAATCGGAATCGATGCCGTAGCTGGGGTCGGTGAACCACACCGAGCCGTCCGTCCTGACGATCACGTCATTGGGGGAATTGAGGCGCTTGCCCTCGAAGCGGTCGGCCAGCGTCACCACCGTGCCGTCATGCTCGGTGCGGCTCACCCGCCGGCCGCCATGCTCGCAGCTGACGAGGCGGCCGGCGCGGTCGACGGTGTGGCCGTTGGTGTAGCCGGCGGGGGCGCGGAACACCGACACCGAGCCGTCGGTGTCGTCGTAGCGCAGCATGCGGTCATTGGGGATGTCGGACCACACGAGATAGCGCCCGCCGCCGAACCAGGCCGGCCCCTCGGCCCAGCGACAGCCGCTCGCCACCTGCTCGAGCCGCGCATGGCCGTTGACCAGCGGCGCAAAGCGCGCGTCGATGATCTCGTAGATGCCGGTCATGCTGCCTCCCCGATCGTCGCCGGCATCCTAGCAGCCGGCGGCGCGGCCGCCACCCCGCGCCTCGCCCTGCAGATGCGCGAGCTCGCGGGAGAAGAACCGCCGGTAGAGGCGCAGCAGCCCGGCGCCCTCGGCCACGCCCGAGCGCCCGAGCTGCCCGGCCACGATGCGCGGGCCGCGCCGGTCGACCCCGGGCACGGCGCTCACCTGCCGCGCCGTGGCGGCGACCAGCGCCGCCGTCACGGCGGCCGGCATCGCGCTGTCGATGACCGCCAGCCGGTGCTCGAGCATCGCCGCCGTGCTGAGCACGACCTGCGCGAAGGCGAAGCCTGCGTCCTCCACCCAGGCGCTGACCACCGGCGCCGCCGCCGGCGCCGCGATCGCGTCGGGGGCGAGGCCGTGCGCGACGAGGCGCTGCTGCAGCGCGTGCAGCGAGGCGGTCTCGTGCACGGAGCGCGCATTGCCCTGCCGGTCGACCACCCGCATGGCGCCGAGGCCGGCCGCCGCGCCGCCGCCCTGCCACAGCCGGTTCTCGGCGACGATGCCGCCGGCCACCTGCGTGTCGACGAGCAGGAAGACGAAGCTGGGCGGGCGCGGGCGCGGCTGCGCCACCCGCTCGGCCCAGCAGGCGGCAGTGCCGTCATGATAGAGCGCGGTGCGCAGCCCGCTGGCTTCGGCCGCCGCCCGCCCGAGGTCGATCTCCGCCCAGGCCCCGGCCGGCGCCTCCGCCGCGCCGCCCAGCCGTCGCGGCACGGCGAGGCCGAGCCCCGTGACCCGCGCCCGCTCGGCCGCGCTGAGGCCGGCGGTGACCTCGGCCACGCCCGTGCCGAGCGCGGCCAGCACCGTCGCCGGCTCGGGCTGGGCGTAGCTCCGCCGAAAGCGCGCCAGGGTCGCGCCGCCGATGCCCACGAGGCACACCTCGAGCTGCCGCCAGCCGATTCCGGCGCCGATGGCGAAGGCGCCGCCGGGGTTGAGGAACACCGGCGTCGCCGGCTGCCCGCGCCGCCCGCGCCGTGCCGCGCCGCGCGTGATGAGGTGGCGCCGCGCCAGGTCGTCGAGCACCGACGACACCGTCTGCGGCGCGAGATGGCTGAGCCGCGCCAGCTCGGCATTGGAAATGCCGGGTTCGAGGAAGATGAGGCTCAGGATGGCGCGCTGGTTGATCTGGCGCACATGGGCGGGCTGCATGCCCCGGCCCACCACCGCCAGATCCTCGGCCGGACGCTTCTCGCCGCTCGTCACGCTCCCCCCTCCCCGCGCGCGCTCATCGGCTGATGACACTGATCGGCCTCGACAAAGTCAAGCGCGGCCGGGGCGGGATGGTGGGTTGCGGCAGGGCGATCGACGCTGCGACGGGACGCGGAGGGTCGCCCCATCCCGCCCTGCCGCAAGCTCGGGACGCCGGCACGAAAGGGCCAGCCCGAGGCTGCGCGCCGGGGGTTAAGCAGCGGTTAACGCTGCTACGGGGCGCAAAAAGCCTGCGGAAATCGAGAGCTTCTCTCGATTTCCGCAGGCTCCACCCCACCTGGGGGAAAATTGGTTGCGGGAGTAGGATTTGAACCTACGACCTTCAGGTTATGAGCCTGACGAGCTACCGGGCTGCTCCATCCCGCGCCAATGTCGCGGCGCCGTTCCCGACCGGCGGTGCGGCGCAGGGCGTATATAGAGACTCGTCCGGCGCTTCACAAGGGCCGAATTCGCCCGCGTGCCCCTCGCCCTAGCCGCCCCCGTCGAGCCGCGCGAGATTGTCGCGCGCCGGCGCGAAGCCGGCCGCCGCCGCCTGCTCGTAATAGCCGCGCGCCGCCGCGCGGTCGGCCGGGACGCCGAGGCCGAGCTCGTAGAGCCGGCCGAGATTGTTGAGCCCGGCGAGGCTGCCGCCCCTGGCCGCGCGCTCGCTCCAGGCCAGCGCGCCGGCAATGTCCTGCGGCCCGCCGGCGCCGGCGAGCAGCATCAGCGCCAGATTGGCGGCGGCCGGCGCCTCGCCGGCGCGCGCCGCCATCTCGTAGCGGTGGCGGGCCTCGGCCGGATCGGCCGCGACCCCCTCGCCCGTCTCCTCGAGACGCGCGAGATTGTGCCAGGCGACCGGCAGGTTGGCGGCGGCGCCGCTGTGATAAGCCTGCGCCGCCGCCGCGACATCGGCCGCGCCGCCCAGCCCCAGCTCCCGCATGTAGCCGAGCGCCACGCTGCCCCGCGGCGCATAGCTGGCGTCGGACGCCTCGAAGGCCTGCCGCGCCGCCACCGGATCGGCGGCCGTCCCCCGCCCCTCGAGATAGGCGACGCCGAGCAGGTACTGCCCCTCGCCATCGCCCTGCGCGGCCGCGCGCTGCAGCCAGCCGAACGCCGCCGCCGCATCCGGCGCCACGCCGCGCCCTTGCTGCAGCATCTGCGCGACGATGATCTGCGCGCGCGCCATGCCGGCCTCGGCCGCCCGGCCGTACCAGTGCAGCGCCAGCGCCAGGTCGGGCGCGACGCCGTCGCCATAATCGTAGCAATAGGCGAGGCTCAGGGCCGCCGGCGCGAAGCCCGCCGCGGCCGCCTGGCTGAGGAGGCCGAAGCCATGCGCCTTGTCGCGCCCCACGCCCTTGCCGAGGATATAGAGGTCGCCGAGCGCGCGCAGCGCCACGACATTGCCGGCCGCCGCGGCCGTTTCGAGCAGCGGCACGCCGGCAGCCACGTCGCCATTGGCGACATGCGCGGCCCCCAGCCACGCCGTCACCGCAATGCTGGCGGGGGTCTCGGCCAGCGCCTCGGTGCAGCGGGCAATGGCCTCGTCGGCATAGAATTCCGGCGTGCCGGCGGGACCGACACCCTCATAGCCCGGCTCGTAGGGGCTGGCGGCAGCGGCCGCGCAGGCGTCGAACGCCTCGCTCGCCGCCGCCGGCAGGGTGCCTGCGGCAAGGACGAACAGGGCGAGGACGAAGCTGCGGCGCACGGCTCCCATGCGCATCACTCTAGTCGAGCCCGGCGCCGGACGGAAGCCGCGCGCTAGGGCGCGAAGCCGCGGCCGACATAGAGCCGGTAGCGCGCCAGCAGCCGGCCGAAGCGCACCACCTCCACCGGCGCGGCCTCGGTGACGCTGGCGAAGCGCGCCGCGACGGCGTCGGGCAGCGGCCGCCAGCGATCGGCGACGATGATGGCCGTGTCGCCCGCATGGGCGGCGGCGTCGAACCAGTCGTCGAAGGCGTCGCGCCGCATTGCGAGGCTGGTGACCGCCCGGTCGCGCAGCGCGAAGGCGAGCGGGCTCGCCAGCGCATAGTCGGTCGCCGCGATGAAGCCGGCGCCCTCGGCGGCGGCGAGCTCGGCCACGCCCGCCCCCACCTCGTCCCAGCCATAGGACCAGCCCGACGCCTGGTCGACGGAGCCGACGAGCCCGCGCACCGGATAGACGCAGAAATTGACCGCGAGGACCAGCGCCACCAGCGCGCCGAAGACAACATGGCCATAGGCCGCGAGGCGCCCGCGCAGATAGGGCGCAAGAAACGGCAGCACCGCCGCGTAGGCGACGACGTTCCAGTGGATGAGGATGTCGGTGAACAGCGAGGCGGCGAGGAAGCCGAGGCTCGACAGCCAGAACACGGCCCGCGGGAACACCAGCCCGTCGCCGCTCGCCCGGAGCAGGCGCCACAGCGGCCAGAGCAGGAAAGGCGACAGCACGAGGACGATGCCCCCGAGATAGCCGCCGAGCCCGCCGAACCGGACGCCGCCGAAGGAGCGCCGCCCGCCCAGGATGAACCCGAACGAGGCCATGTCGTGCGACAGGTTCCAGACCAGCACCGGCGCCTGCAGCACCAGCGCCAGCCCGATGGCGAGATAGAAGGGCGGGCAGCGGAACAGCCGCCTGAGCCGCGGATCGATGAGCACGGCGAGGCCGATGCCGCCGGCCAGCAGCGCCCCGGTATATTTGCTGAGCGTGGCGAGCCCGATGGCGAGGGCGGTCAGGTAGAGCCAGCGCCAGCGCGGCGCCCCGGCCTCGAACCCGGCGCGGAAGCGCTGGAACGCATAGACGGCGAGCAGCGTGAAGAAGACCAGCAGGTGGTCGGGCAGCGCCAGGTTGGTGAGGCCGAAAAAGATCGGCGTGGCGCCGAGCAGCGCCGCCGATGGCCAGAACAGCGCGCGCCAGCCGTCGCCGCCCCGCTGCCGCGCGAAGCCCATGAGCAGGGCGAGGTCGCCGGCGAGCGTCGCCAGCACCATGACGCGCAGCGCCAGGCGGTTCCAGCCGAAGATGCTGGCGAGCCCCTGCGTCCAGCCGACCAGCGGCGGATGGTCGAAATAGGAGAGCGCGAGGTGCTGGCCCCACAGCCAGTAATAGGTCTCGTCCATGAAGGGCTGGGCGACGGCCAGCAGCACCAGCTTGGCCGCGAGGAAGACCAGCGCGGCGGCGCGGAACAGGCGCCAGTCGAGCGGGCGGGCGTCAGCCATCGGGCCGGAAGCCCCTGGCGAGATAGAGGTACTGCGTGTTGACGTGCCGGCCGCGCGGCGCGACCTCGAAGCGCGCGATCTCCTCGACGCTGTCGAAGCGGGCGCGCAGGGCCTCGGTGAGGCGATTCCAGCGGTCGATATAGAGGATGGCGTCCTCGCCCGCATGGGCGGCCGCATCGAACCAGAAGTCGAACTGGTCGCGCCGGGCCGCGAAACTGGTCACGTCGGGATCGGCCATCGCGAAGCCGAGCAGCGCCGCCGTGGTGTAGTCGGGCGCGGCGACGAACCCCACGCCGTGCTCGGCCCGGGCGGCGTTCGCCGCCGCGGCCACGTCGGTCCAGCCATAGGACCAGGCGGTCGCCCCGTCGCGCCAGCCCTCGACATCGGTGAGCGGCACGATGGCGTAGTTGACGAACAGCGCCGCCGTGAGGATGCCGCCCCACGCCGCCTGCGCCGCGATCAGCCAGCGCGGGCGCATGTAGAACGCGAGAAAGGGCAGCATCGCCGCATAGGCCGCGATATTCCAGTGAAACAGCGTCGTGGTGACGAAGGCCAGCGCCACGATGGCGACGCTCGACACCCAGAACGTCGTTCTGGCAAAGCCCATGCCGGGCACCGTGATCCGTGACAGCGCGAACCTGCCGATGGGCCAGAGCAGGAACGGCGAGATGAGGATGAGAATGGCGAAGATGAAGCCGATCACCCCGTCGAGCGAGGCGGTGAGCCCCTTGTGCCGGCCCGAAAGGATGAACTGCCAGGAGGCGAACCCCTCGGTGAGGTTCCACACCACCACCGGCGCCTGCAGGGCGAGCGCGACGAGCGCCGCCAGCCACAGCCGGCCCTCGCGCAGCAGCGCCCGGTCGTAGAGGAGGATGAAGAGCCCGACGCCGAGCCCGAGGAAGGCGGCGTTGTATTTCGCCAGCCCGCCCAGCCCGAGGCACAGCGCGCCCCACAGCAGGTCGCGCGTCGCCCCGCTTTCGCCCCGCGCCCGCGCGGCAAAGAAGCCGTGGAAGAAATAGAGGCCGAACAGCAGCGCCGTCAGCAGCACATGATCGGGCAGGCCGTAGCCGCTGACCATGAAGAACAGCGGCGTGGCGCAGAACAGCAGCAGCGTCAGCCAGAAATGGCCCTCGGCCCCCTCCCCCGCGATGCGCCGCGAGAGCAGCCACAACACCCAGATGTCGGCGGCGAAGCTCAGCGCCACCGGCAGCCGCAGGGCGAAGACGCTCCAGCCGAACAGCGCGCCGCTCAGCCCCATGAGCCAGGCATTGAGCGGCGGATGGTCGAAATAGGAGAGCGCCGGGTGCTGCCCCCACATCCAGTAATAGGCCTCGTCCATGAACACGCCGGCGAAGGCGAGATGGGCGAGCTTCAGCGCTACCAAGAGCAGCGCGACGATCCTGACGAGACGCAGCGCCGGCCCCGACAGCATGCTCGACTGGCTGTGCACTCTCATCCCCCGCGGCCGTCCGGCGAGGCTTATGCCACGGCGTCCGGAGCGCGACTACCCGGCGACGATATATGACGTTGACATTCAGGTTTCAGCGGGCCCTTATCCCGCGCAGCCAAGGCTGCCCACCCATGCTCGTCTGTCACTGCAACGTCATCACCGATCGCGAAATCGTGCGGATCATCAGGGACTTCCTCAAGGAGGACCCCTGGCAGATCATCGTGCCCGCCAAGGTCTATCGCGAGCTCGAAAAGCGCTGCAAATGTTCGGGCTGTGTGCCCAACGTTATAGACTTGATCACGCGGGTCACCCATGAGTATCACCTTGAGATCGCACAGACGCCCGCCCCGATGACGGC
>JBDHTK010000054.1:0-14792 GCA_039808625.1 Devosia sp.
GCTCCCTTGGTTGGAAATGTCAGTTCGTCCGCACCACGGGTGGAGTGCCGTTCTGGAAAAGCGGATTGTCCGCCGGCGCCGCCGGAGCCGCGGCGGGCGCGCGCTGGCGCTTGCCGCGGTGATCATGTTCTTCGCCGGCGTCGCCCCAGCGCTTGACCTCGCCGGCGATGACATCGAGCGTCGCCGGATCGACCGTCACCTTCAGGACGTTGCCGGCCTGGTCGATGACGCGCAGCTCGTAGCAGCCATCGTCGAGCTGCATCTCGGAGATGGTCCACTCGAACTCCCGCGTCATTTGCACCAGCGCCTCCCACGGCTGCATGTCGGCGGGCAGGACGGTGCATGTCTCGTCGGCGCGGGCCGCCCCGGCGGAGATCGCAAGGGCGAGCGAAAGCGTGGCGGCGGTCAGGATGGTCTTCATGGCTGTGCTCCTCGGCATTGGTTGCCTGAAGCCAATCTGGGAGACGTGGCTGACGGGATGCTGATCGCGGTGCGGAATTGTCTTCAGCCCGCCGTCAGCTTTCGACGCTCATGCGCTCGCAATGGCGGGCGGCACCAGACGATGTCGGGCGGCAGTCGCGTGGGCGTGGGATCAGTCCGCGTCGTCCGCGCCGTGCGGCGGCGGCTGCGGGCCGAGGGGCTGGCCGGCGGCGTCGCGGTAGCGGATGCGCAGCTCGACCAGATCGAGCGTGCCGGGATCGACCTTGACCCGGATCTGGTGCCCTTCGGCGTCGCTGCCGGTGAGCTCGTAGCAGCCATCGTCGATCTTGATGCGCGTGATGGTCCAGCCCTGCTGCTGCGCCAGCGCCGCCACCGCCGCGCGCGGCTGCCAGTCGGCGATCGGCACGCGGCAATCGTCGTCGGCCCGCGCGGCTCCCGCCGGCAGGGCCAGCGCCAGCGCCAGGCTCAGCATCGTCAGTCTCTTGCGCATCGGCCAGGCTTCTCCCCATCGGCGCCGCCAGTTTATGCTGGCATGGAAAACTGACGGCAAGCTGAAGCCGCTCTCATACAGGCGTCAGCCAGCGGTCAGGCGCCGGGCCGATGACAGGCGCGGCCGAACGGGGAAAGCCCATGCGCATCCTGCTGATCGAGGACGACACGGTGCTGGGCGCGGCAGTGCGCGACCAGATGGCCGGCGACGGCCATTCGATCGACTGGGTGAACCGGTTGGATGCCGGCGCCGACGCGCTGAAGGGAGCGAGTTTCGACCTCATCCTGCTCGATCTGATGCTGCCCGACGGGCGCGGCCTCTCCTTCCTCAGAAATCTGCGCGCCCGCGGCGACGTGACGCCGGTGATCATCCTCACGGCGCTCGACCAGGTCTCCGACCGCATCGAGGGGCTGGATGCGGGCGCCGACGACTATCTTGTCAAGCCGTTCGATCTGGCGGAGCTGTCGGCGCGCATCGGTTCGGTCGGGCGGCGCTATGCGGGCAACCCCAACCCGCTGATCACGCATGGCGACCTGACGATCAACCTCGCCGCGCGCAGCATCCATCGGGCCGGCAAGCCGGTTGCCCTGACGGCGCGCGAATGGGCCTTGTTCGAGGCGCTGCTGAGCCGGCCGCAGCAACTGCTCTCCAAGGCGCAGCTCGAGGACAAGCTCTACGCCTTCGGCGCCGAGATCGAAAGCAATGCGATCGAGGTGCATATCAGCCGCATGCGCCGCAAGCTCGGCCCCGACATCATCGCCACGGAGCGCGGCCTCGGCTATCGGCTGGGCCACGGATGAGGGCGCCACGCAGCCTGCGCGGTCGGCTGGCGCTGTGGCTGGGGCCGGGGCTCCTGGCGCTATGGCTGCTGACGGCGCTGCTGACCGCCGGGCTGCTGCGCTACCAGATGGACGAGGTTTTCGATTCCGCGCTCCAGGAGACCGCCGAGCGCCTGCTGCCGCTGGCGGTCAACGACATTCTGAGCCGCGGCGACGCCGACGACGGGGACGCGCCCCGGACGCTCGGGGTCGTCCCGCCGCATGACGAATTCCTCACCTATGTCGCGCGCGATCCGACCGGACTGGTGCTGCTGCAATCCCATGCCGTGAACCCCGACGACTTCCCCGCCTGGGACGGGGCCGGGTTCCGCACCACCGCCACCCACCGCATCTACAACATCGCCGTCCTCCAGGACACGGTGCGGCTGTCGGTGGCCGAGCCGCTGGCGCATCGGGCCCGCGCCGCGCGCGAGGCGCTGTGGCTCCTGCTGCTGCCGCTCGTGCTGATGGTGCCGCTCGCGGTCGCGGCGATCCTTTTGGCGCTGCGCGCCGGGCTGGCCGCGCTGGCGCGCTGGCAGCGGCGGCTGGCGCGGCGCAACGCCAGCGACCTGACGCCGGTGGCGTTCGAGGACCTGCCCACGGAGGTCGCACCGGCCGCCACCGCGCTGAACGACCTGCTCGCCGATCTGGCGGCTGCCTTCGAGGCCGAGCGCAGCTTCGCCGCCAACGCCGCGCACGAGCTGCGCACCCCGCTCGCCGGGGCCATTGCCCAGGCTCAGCGGCTCCAGGCCGAGACCACCGACAGCGCCACGCGGGATCGCGCCGCCGCCATCGAGGCGGCGCTCAAGCGGCTGCTGCGGGTGAGCGAGCGCCTGTTGCAGTTCGCCCGCGCCGAGGGCGGCCAGTTGCGCCGCGACACCGTCGCGGACCTGCGCCCCGTCCTGCAGATCGTCGTGGCCGAGCACGAGGCCGGCGGACAGGCGGGCCGCATCGTCCTCGACCTGCCGGAGCGGCCCGTTCTGTCCGACCTCGATCCTGACGCGCTGGCCATCGTCGCGCGCAATCTCATCGACAATGCGCTGCGCCATGGCGATCCGCAGCAGCCGGTCGCGGTGACGCTGACCCCCGAGCGCATCCTGCGCGTGGCCAATGACGGCCCGCCGATCCCGGCGGAAATCCTGGCGGGCCTCACCGACCGCTTCAGCCGCGGCAGCGGCGGCACCGAAGGCAGCGGCCTCGGGCTCGCCATCGTCGCCAAGATCGCCGAGCGCATCGGCTCACGTCTTGTCCTCGCCTCGCCGCATCCCGACAGCACCAGTGGTTTTTCGGCGGAACTGGCGCTTAGCCGCCGTCACCCGGTCTGATGCGAAACCATGTGACGTAGAGCGCCGGCAGGAACAACAGCGTCAGCACCGTGCCAGAGACGATGCCGCCCATCATCGCATAGGCCATGGGACCCCAGAACACCTCCCTCGCGATCGGGATCAGGCCGAGCGTCGCGGCGGCGGCGGTCAGCATGATCGGGCGCATGCGGTGCTGGGTCGCCTCGATCACGGCGTCCCACGCCGCCCGCCCCTCCCGCCGCAGCTGCTCGATCTGCATGATCAGGATCACCGAGTTGCGGATCAGGATGCCGATGAGCGCCAGCACGCCGAGCACGGCGACGAAGCCGAGCGGCGCGCCGCTCGGCAAGAGCGCGCCGACGACACCGATCAGCGCCAAAGGCGCCACCGAGAACACCAGGAACAGCCGATGAAAGCTCTGCAGCTGGATCATGAGGATCGTCGTCATCACAAAGAGCATGAGCGGCACGACGGCGATGATCGGCGCCTGCGCCCTGGCGCTTTCCTCGGTGGTGCCACCGGCGGCGATCCGGTAGCCCGGCGGCAGCTGCGCCGCCATCTTCTCGATAGGTTCGCGCAGCTGGGCCACCACAGTCCCGGGCTGTATGGCGCCCAGCACAGACCCGTTCATGGTGATGGTCGGCAGGCGCGCGCGTCGCCAGATGGCCGGCTGCTCCAACTCGTAGGACAGCGTGGCGATGGCCCCGAGCGGCACGAGTTGGCCCGAGCCGCTGGCGACCTGCAGGCTGCCCAGATGCTCGATCGTGTCACGGTCGCCCGCCTCCGCGCGTCCCACGATATCGACCAGATAGGTGCCGTCGCGCATCTGCGTCACGGCGGCGCCCTGCACGATGTTGTTGAGCGCCATCGCCACGCCGTCGAAACTGATCCCGAAGCGGCGCGCGCGATCCTGCACCAGGTCCACGCGGATCGTGCGCCCCGGCTCCATCCAGTCGAAGGTCAGCCCGCTCACATGCGGGTTCTGGTCGACCAGGGCCGCGAGGTCCTGGGCGATACCGCGCAGCACCTGCGGGTCGGGGCCGCTGACGCGATACTGGATGGGCCGCCCGACCGGGGGGCCGAGATCGAGCAGGCGCACGAAGGCATCGGTGCCGACGAAGGTGCGGTCGAGATAAGCCTGCAGCTCCTGGCGCACGCCGTCGCGCGCTTCGCGCCCGCTGGTCACGATGATGATCTGGCCGGTCGTCGGCCCCGGCGCCTGCGTGTCGAAGGACAGCAGAAAGCGCGGCGCGCCCCGGCCGACATAGGTGGACCAGTGTTCTATCTTGGGGTTGCCGGCGAGCATCTCGCGCTCGAACTGGGCCATCTGCCGGTTGGTTTCCTCGAAGGTGGCGTTCTGCGGCAAGCTGAAATCGACGATGAGCTCGGGCCGGTCGGAGGACGGGAAGAACTGCTGCTGCACGAAGCCGAGGCCGATGACCGAGGCCGCAAAGATGGCGAGGGTGGCCCCGATGGTCACCCAGCGCCAGCGCATGGCGAGCAGCAGCAGCCAGTGAAACGCCGCCGCCAGCCAGCTCCGCTTCTCGCGCTTGTGCGCCTTGCTCTTGGGCAGGATGGTGACGCCGAGCAGCGGGGTGAAGATCACCGCCACCAGCCACGACACGATGAGCGCCACGGCGATGACGATGAACAGCGTGACCAGGAACTGGCCGGCCTTGCTACTGTTGAGGCCAACCGGGATGAAGCCGGCGATGGTCACCAGCGTGCCGGTCAGCATCGGGAAGGCCGTCGAGGTGTAGACGTGGGTCGCGGCCCTGCGCAGGGTATCGCCGACCTCGAGCCGGGCCACCATCATTTCCACGGCGATCATGGCGTCGTCGACCAGCAGGCCGAGCGCGATGATCAGGGCGCCGAGCGAGATGCGCTGCAGTGAGATGCCCAGATAGGCCATGACGACGAAGGTGATCGCCAGGACCAGCGGGATGGCGATCGCCACCACCAGACCCGCCCGCAGGCCGAGGCTGATCAGGCTTATGGCGAGGATGATGGCTACCGCCTCGAACAGCGCCGAGGTGAAGCCGGAAACGGCCTCTTCCACCACCTTGGGCTGATCGGAGACGCGGGTTACGGTGATGCCGACCGGGAGCGAGCTGGTGATCTTGTCGATTTCCAGATCGAGCGCCTGGCCGAACCTGAGCAGGTTCGCGCCGCTCTTCATGCTGATGCCAAGCGCGATGGCGGCCTCCCCGTTTACCCGGAAAAGCGAACTCGGCGGCTCCGCATAGCCGCGCCTGATGGTGGCGACGTCGGTCAGCGGGAAGAACTTGTCGTTCACGTTGAGGTTGATCGCGCGCAGGCTCTCCTCGCTGATGAACTGGCCGCCCAGCCTGATGCTGATGCGCTCGGGGCCGGCCTGGACGACGCCGGCGGGCAGAATGGCGTTCTGCGCGCGCAGGCTGGCGATGACCTGCTGCTGGTTGAGCCCGAGCCCGGCGAGCTTGCGCGTCGAGAACTCGAGATAGATCACCTCGGGCTGCGCGCCGATGATGTCGACGCGCCCGACATCGGGTACGCCCAGCACGCCGGCGCGCGCCGCCTCCACATAGTCGCGCAGCTGGCGCGATGTCAGGCCGTCGCCCGTGAACGCGTAGATATTGCCGAAGACGTCGCCGAAACTGTCGTTGAAGAACGGGCCGGCCATGCCGGCGGGAAACGTATTGCGGATGTCGCCGAGCATGTTGCGCACCTGCTGCCAATTGCCGGCGACCTGCGCGCCCGGGGTGCTGTCGCGCAGATAGACGAAGACGATCGTCTGGCCCGGCGTGGTCAGGCTGCGGGTGTAGTCGAGCGCGGGCAGCTCCTCGAGCTTCTTTTCGATGCGGTCGGTCACCTGTTCGGTCATCTCCGCCGCCGAGGCGCCGGGCCAGTTGGCCTGCACGACCATCGTCTTGATGGCGAAGGCCGGATCTTCCTCGCGACCGAGATTGAAATAAGCCGCCGTGCCGGCGACGAGAAAGGCGATCATGAAGTACCACACGAGCGACCGGTGCTCGAGCGCCCAGTCGGAAAGGTTGAAGGCCTTCATTGCTCCTCGCTTGCGTCGCGAACCTTTTGGCTGTCGACGAGACTGTTGACGCCCGCGACGGCGATCCGCATGCCGGCCACGAGGCCATCCTCTACGATCACCCTGTCGCCGGCGCGGCCCGCCACGGTGATCTCGCGCTCGGCGACGGTGCCGCGATCCGCCGCGAGCAGCCACACATAGGAGTGCCCGCCGGCCTCGCGGATCGCGCTGGCGGGAATTTCGATCCGTCCTCCGCCGCGGCTCGCGCCGAGGACGGTGACCGTAGTGCCGATACGAAAGGCGGGCACTGGCTCGATGAGGCCGATCTTGATGCGCCGCGTGCGCGTCGCCGCGTCCGCCTCCGGCGCGATCTCGCGCAGCCGGCCCTCGGTTGTGATGGCCGGATCGAGCTGCAGCAGGACCTGGAAGGCGGCGCCTGGCACCAGCGTGGCGGCCAGCGACTCCGGCACATCCACCACCGCGTCGCGCAGCTCGGGCCGGGCGATGGCGAGCACCGGCTGGCCGGGCATGAGGTCGCTGCCCGCCTCCGCCCGCACCGCCGTCACGACCCCGTCGAACTCGGCGCGCAGCTGCGCATAGCCGAGCTGCTCCTCAGCCTTGTGCAGGCTGCTCTGAGCGCGCGCCAGCGTCGTCTGCGCGAGCTTGAGGCGCAACACGGCCAGCTCGAGACTCGTCTGCGAGATCGTGCCGCCGGCGAGCAGCTCGCGCTGGCGCTGCTCGACGCCTTGCGCATTCTCGAGCTGTGCCTGGGCGGCGGCCAGGTCGGCGCCGGCCGAGCGCACCGCCAGCTCGAGGCCGACGGCATCGAGCTCGGCCACGACCTGGCCCGCCGTGACAGGATCGCCGACATTGACGGTGCGGGAGACCAGCCGTCCGGCGAGCCGGAAGCCCAGATCGGCCTCGACCTGCGATGCGACGGTTCCGGCAAGGCTCAGTTGCGGGGGCGCCTGGAGCTCGACCGTCAGCGCCAGAACCGGCCGCACCGGCGCGGCCGGCGGGGCCTCGCCGGCGCGCTGGCAGCCGCCCAGGCTCACCGCCAGCCCTATCGCGAGCAGCGCCCCCAGCACCGCGGCGTGGCTCATGCCGGATCTCCGCGGACCACGCTCACCGATTTTCCCTCGTAGAGGAACTGGCCGCCTTCGACGGCAAGTAGGTCGCCGACCCGCAGGCCGCGCGCCACCACGACGCCTCCCGTGGTGTATTTCTCGATCTCGATCGGTCGGCTGAACGCTGCCTGCGCCTGCGGATCCACCAGCCAGACGGCCGGCCGGCCATTCTCGATGGTAATGGCGCTCCACGGGATCACGATGGCGGGGACGGCGGGCAGCGTCACCCGCCCCGTCACCAGCGCGCCGAGCGTCATCGCCGCCGGCGCGTCGCGCATGGCGACGCGGACGCGGACCGTGCCCGAGCGCGGATCGACGGTCGGCGAGAGTTCCCGGATCGCACCGGTCGTGCGCACGCCCGGATCGGCGAGCAGGGCAATGTCCACGGTCGCGGCGCGCAACTCGTCGGGGTCGGCGAACAGCAGCGGCTCGTGCACGTTGAAGACGGCGTCGCGAGGGCCGTCATAGGCGACCGAGATCACCGGCAGGGCCGCGGGCGCAATCTCTCCCAATGTGCGGTTGATCCGCGTCACGATACCGTCGGCGCCGGCACGCAGCTCCGTGTGAGACAGGGCGTTCAACGCGGCCTGGCGGGCGACTTGCGCCGACTTGAGGGTACTTTCGGCGGTGCGCTGATCCTGCTCCGCCTGATCGTATTTGCTGCGCGTGCTCAGCCCGCCCGCCAGCAGCGCCTGCTGGCGCGCCAGCGTCGCCACGCTCTGCTCAAGCGCCGCCTCGGCCGCCTGCACGCCGGCGTCGGCCAACTCGAGATCGGCCCGCTGCAAGTCGGCATCGATGCGCGCCAGTACCTGGTTGGCAGTCACGTGGTCGCCGACGGCGACGGCGAGTTCGCCGATCTGTCCGGTCGTACGAAAGGCGAGGTCGATCCAGGTGCGCGCTTGCACCTCGCCGGTGAGTGCCGCCGTCTCGACATAGTCATTAAGGGCCACGGCGACGACCTGCACCCGGCGCGGCGCTTTGTTGACGGCCACCACCGGCTGTTGGCACGCGGCCACGCCGGCCAACGCCAGCACCGTCACCAGCAGGCGCGCGAGGGAGCCCGGCCCCGCGCTCATGCGTCGACCCCGGGCGGCGGCGCGGCGCGGAACCCGGCGATCTGCACGGCCAGCAGGCGCTCTCCCACCGCCACCAGGTCCTCGCTGCGGCCACCGATCGACCAGCGCATGGCCAGGCTCTGGATCATGCCGATGATCAGGAAGGCGGCATCGTCGGCGGGCAGATCGTCGCGAAAGGCGCCAGCCGCGATCGCTTCGACGATCAGCGCCCTGATGCGCTGGTGAAAGTTCCCCATGGCGCGTTGCAGCGTGAGACGCAGCGGCGCGTTGTCGCCGTGCAGCTCGCGCGACACCAGAATGGCGGGCAGCGCGGGCATCTGGGCGATGAGCCGAAGATGGTGGAGGACGACGCCTTCGAGTCGTGCCACGGCGGTGCCATCCACCGCGCCAGGCCGATCCCAGGCCTCGCGCATCCTGCTGGTCAGATAGGTGGCAACGCTGGCCCAGATGTCCCCCTTTTTGGGAAAGTGCCGGAACACCGTCGCCTGGGTGACACCGATCGCCCGAGCGATCATTTCCGTGGTGATCCGGTCCGGCCCGATCCGATCGGCAAGGCCGATGGCGGTTTCCATGATCTCTGCCCGGCGTTCTGAGGACGGTTTACGCATCGGGGTCTCGCGAGATCGCCGGCAGGCTCTGCGTCGTAAATTGCTGCATCGAGTGGCTGTTTGACAAGTTAGTGATTACTGACATACTTGGGTCAGTTGCCAGCGTCAAGCGTGCGGGGGCGGTTCGGACGATCGCCGCCTGCTCCAATGTAAGGAGAGCCGCCTATGAGCCGCATCGCCATCATCGCCCTGACCCTCTGGGTAGTCACCATCGCGGCCGGGACCTATCTGTTCTTCAGCGGTTATACGGCCCCGGGCAGCGATGGCCGGGAGGTCGTGCTGCTGGCCCCGGCGGAGCGCGATGGGGTGCTTGCCGAGATGCGCGACCTGCTGCAGGCCACCGCCGACATCACCGGAGCTCTGGCCCGCAACGACAATGCCGCGATAGTGGAAATCGCCCGGCCGGTCGGCACGGCGGCGATGGAAGGCGAATCGCCGGCGCTGCTCGCCAAGCTGCCGCTCGACTTCAAGGCGGCCGGCCTTGCGGCCCATACCGGCTTCGACAACCTGGCGAACGCGGCCGCCGGCGGCGCCACGACGCAGGAACTGACCGGCATGCTGTCGACGCATCTATCGGTCTGCACCGGCTGCCACGCGGCTTACCGGTTCGGCAGCAATTGAGATAGGATTGCTTGCTGTTGGCCCGCCGGGTGGATGCTGCGGGCGGGTGACCGCACCACAATTGGCCGTCCCGTCTCGCGCTCTTGTCTTCGTGTCTGGCCTGTCGAGTACGCCTTTCCTGGCTGCGATCGAACAGACCTCCATGTTTATTTTCCAGAACTCGCGGAAGGTGAGGAAGCAAGCAATGTCATACACAATAAATCGCATTATCGCCGGTGCTACGATTGAGGAGGTCGAGCAGCGCACGCGCCAAGCACTGGCAGATAATGGCTTCGGTGTGCTGACCGAAATCGACGTGCGCGCCACAATGCGGGCCAAGCTGCAGCTCGATATGTCGGGCTACCGCATCCTCGGCGCGTGCAACCCGAAGATAGCTTATCAGGCCATCGCGCTCGAGCCGCGCGTCGGCGCCATGCTGCCGTGCAATGTCATCCTGCGCGCCGTGCCTGAGGGCGTGGAGGTCAGCGCCATCGATCCGGTTGCCTCGATGCAAGCCATAGAAAACCCGGAACTCAAAGGAGTGGCCGGTACGGTTCGCGATCTGCTACGGAAAGCGATACTGGCCATCTAGCGCCGCGCCGGTTGCAGCATTCGACAATGGGAGCAGTATCGGATCGCGCCCGTCGCTCGTATTGCCGCACCGCGAGTGGCGAGCCAGGCGCGTCCTTTATCGCGTATTTCGGGAGCCAATCGCGGCAGTTGGCGGTGTATTGCTCGATCTATGAACTTGGAATAATTCTAAACTAATTGACCTGCCCCTCCGAGTTCGAAGGCCCCAATCATGCTAGGCTGTTGGGCTATGCCGGTAGTCTGGAACACTGTTATCGGCGCCCTATCTGAGAAGGCAATGTCACCATGAAGCGCCTGACGCTCGACTTTCAGACGGCCATGTCCGGTCTCACCGTCTTGGGGATGATACTGGCGGTATTGGGAACCTGGCCTCCGGTTGAGGAGCTTGCCGTGGTTCGCTGGCCGGGACTGGGGCTCGTCTATCTTGCCGGGGGGGTGCCAGCCGGATGGCGCGCGGTGCTGGCGCTGTGGCGCGAGCGGGTCCTCGACATCGACCTGCTCATGGTCGTCGCCGCCATTGCGGCCGCCATCGTCGGCGCGCCCTTCGAGGGCGCGGTGTTGCTGACCCTCTTCAGCGTTTCCACTATGCTCGAGCATCAGGCGCTGGGGCGCGCGCGGCGCGCCGTCGAAGCACTGATGGCGCTGCGCCCTGAAACGGCGTTCCGTAAGACCGCGGCGGGCGGAACGGAGGAAGTGCCGGCCGCCACGCTGCTCGTCGACGACGTCATCGTGTTGCGTCCGGGCGCCCGCGTGCCCACCGACGGCGTGATCGCACAAGGGCGAGGCAGTCTCGACGAGGCCAACATCACCGGCGAGTCGATGCCGGTGTCGAAGGAGCCGGGCCAACAAGTGTTCGAGGCCACGGTCAATCTTGATGGCGTGCTGGAGGTCGTCGTCACCAGAACCGTTGGCGACAGCACAATCGCGCGCATGATCCAGCTCGTGACGGAAGCCCAGAGCGCCAAGGCGCCCTCGGAGCGGTTCAGCGCCTGGTTTGGACAGCGCTATACCCTCGCCGTCATTGTGGGCGCCGGCCTCGCCTTTGCGGCGTTCTACTGGCTAGGCCGCGATTGGGAACAAGCTCTCTACCGGGCCGCGACGCTGCTGGTGGCGGCCAGTCCCTGCGCCATCGTCATTTCCGTTCCCGCCGCCATTCTGTCGGCGCTCGCCGCCGCCGCGCGGGGCGGCGTGCTGTTCAAGGGTGGCGGGGCGCTCGAGACCCTGGCGACTGTCGATATTTTTGCCTTCGACAAGACCGGCACCCTGACCGCCGGCCGGGCGGCGATAACGCGGATTGTCGCGCTAGACGGCGACGTTCCCAGCTTCCTGTCCACGCTGGTCGGTCTCGAAGCACACTCCGAGCATCACGTGGCTGCAGCCATCCGCCGTGAGGCCACGGACCGCGGCATCGAGCCGGCGGTGGTGAGCGATGTCACCTCGCGTCCCAGCGCCGGCATTGTCGGCCGCGACGCGCTCGGCCTGATCTGGGCGGGCAACGCCCACCTGGTCGAAGAGATGGGCGCGCTTGTCGATCGGGACGGGCTCGGAGACCTCATCGGCAGCGCCCAGACCGTCGTCTATCTCGGGCGAGGGGCGACCTTGCTGGGGGCCGTCGCCGTGGCCGATGAGTTGCGCGACAGCTCGGCGCCGGCGCTGGCCGCGCTGCGCGAGAGCGGCGTGCGGCGCATCGTCATGATGACCGGCGACCGCCGGTCGGTGGCCCTGCGGATCGGCGCGCAACTGGGCCTCGCGCCCGCCGATGTGCATGCCGAAATGTTCCCGCAGGACAAGGTCCGGCGCGTGGGCGAGCTGGCGGCGCACGGCAAGATCGCCTTCGTCGGGGACGGCGTGAACGACGCGGCGGCGCTGGCGCGCGCCGATGTCGGCATCGCGATGGGGGCTGCCGGCTCGGACGTCGCGCTCCAGGCGGCCGACGTCGCGCTCCTGTCGGAGGATATGACGAAGCTTGCCGAGGCGCACCTTCTGGCGCGCCGCACCGCCACGATCATCCGGCAGAACCTTGTCATCGCCATCGGCGCCATGCTGGTGCTCGTGACCGCCGGCCTGTTCTTCGAGCTGCCGCTGCCGGTGGCCGTGGTCGGGCACGAAGGAGGGACTGTATTGGTCGTGCTAAACGGATTGCGCCTGTTGTCCGACGGCATTCGCCGCACCAGCGCGTCGGCCACTGCGGTGCGGGCGAGCGGAGCTTTACGGACCCCGGCAGCCGCGGTTGCTCCCCGCGTGCTCTGACCGAACCGACGTGCAGGCAGGATTGGCATCTGGCTGCCCGGCAGGCAGCGTGGAACCGAGCCAATAGACCAGCGGTGGCGGTGGGTTCAGTTGTTTTTTGTTCGCCCGCATCTGAGACCAAGTACTGGCTTGTTCGAGGGAATTGGGTGACAATCTTGCCCTCGTCGGCTTCGCCGAAACATCGAACCTCACCGTCTACTAGTCATCATCCGCTTGAGGATCGGGTTCCTGAGAACGAGATGATGGAAGACCACAGCGAGGACATGCAGCAGGATCAGGGCCATGAGAATCGTCTTCAGAACGCCGTGGATCTGCGCTGCGATCGCAACATGCCCGAACCAGGCCGTCAGCCCCGAGAACGCCAGCCCGAGGAGCAGTCCATAGAGCGTCCAGTGGGTGACGCGCGCCGCCAGCCTGAGCGCCGCAGACCCGTTCGCCGGCGCCGCCGGCACCCCCCGCCTCGCGCGCAGAGCAAGGCGCCAGACGACCAGGATCAGGATCAGCACACCGCCCGCCACATGCGCGAGGACCAGCGGGTTGAAGGCGACCGGCAGGCCTTGCGATACCGCATCCCAGGCAGCGACGATCGCATCCTTGAAGATGTACTGGCTGGCGATCAGGATGGCCACGAGCCAGTGCAGCACGATCTGCGTTCTCGAGTAGTGCGGTCTTTCGGTCATGTCTTTGTTCCGTGACTGATGTTGCGGGCCGGGCCTCGAGCGGCCCGGCGGCGCGCGTTCTTCCGACTCTCCGGGCTACTTGCCCAGCCAGCGCACGAAGAGAGTGATGAAGGTCACCATGCTGCCCAAGAGCAGGATACCGGCAATGGGACCAAGGGCCATCAGCCATCCCATCTCGCTCCACATGGCACCCATCGCGTGGGCGCCGGTATGCGCCGTTTCCAGCATGTGAGCGTGATCGGGAGCGTTGGCCTGCAGCACGAACATCAGGGCAATGCTGGCGACGAGGGCGAGCGTGGCGATGGTGGTCATCTTGGCGGTCTTGGTCATAGTCGTTTCTCCGAGAGGCAGCGGCGATGTCGCGCTGAACGAGGGCTATCTGCCCCGCGGATGTCACCCGGGTTTGTCGGAGAAGGCCGAGTTTGTGACAGAGTGTGTCACGCGCCGGCCCAGCCAAAGCCTGTTGCAATCTTTTCCTGCGCGCTCGCGCGGTCCGGGCTATGAACGCCCTCATGCAGGACGGACCGCACATCCTCGTCGTCGACGATCACCGCGAGATCCGCGATCTGGTGTCGCGCGCCCTCGTCAAGGAAGGGTTCCGCGTCAGCACGGCGGCCGAGGGCAAGGCGATGCGCAAGATCATTGCCGATGCGCGCATCGATCTCATCCTGCTCGACCTGATGCTGCCGGGCGAGGACGGGTTCTCGCTGTGCCGCGCCTTGCGGGCGGAATCCGATGTGCCGATCATCATGCTGACGGCCAAGGGCGACGAGATCGATCGCATCGTCGGGCTTGAGCTGGGGGCGGACGATTATGTGGCAAAGCCTTTCGGCAGCCGCGAGCTGATCGCGCGCATCCGGGCGGTGCTGCGCCGCAGCCGCGCCGATGTCGCGCCCGGTCCGGCGCCGCCGGCATTGGGCTACCGGTTCGACCGCTGGCGGCTCGATACCGGGGCGCGGGAATTGCTGCGCGACGATGGCATCACGGTGCCGCTCAGCACCGGCGAATATGATCTGCTGCTCGTTTTGGTCGAGCGGCCACAACGCGTGCTAAGCCGCGACCAACTGCTCGACCTGGCGCGGGGCCGGGCAGCCAATGCGTTCGATCGCAGTATCGACACGCAGGTCAGCCGGCTGCGCAAGAAGCTCGAGCGCAACCCGAACGAACCGCTCCTCATCAAGACCGTGTGGGGCGGCGGTTATCTCTTCGCGGCTGAGGTACGAAGCGAATGAAGCGGCTCTGGCCCCGCAGCCTGTTCGGCCAGACGCTGCTGGTGCTGCTCGCCGGACTCATCGTCTCGCAACTATTCGGGGCGTGGATCTACAGCATGGACCGCAGCCAGATCGTGCGGGCGGTGGGCGGCACGGTGATCGCCCAGCGCATCGTCAATCTGACGCGGCTGGTGGCGGAGGCGCCGGCCGACTGGCGCGCGCGCATCGTGGCGGCGTCGAGCGACGACACGTTCACTGTGGCGTTGGCTGTCGAACTACCGGCGGCACCGCTGGCCGATGCCGATGCGCCGACGGCCGACGCCTTGCGGGAACTGCTGGTCGAGCAATTGTCGGCCGACGGCAGCATCGTGCCGCAGGTCGTGGTGTCGGCGCCGCGCGGCATGCTGGCCGGGCTCGCCGAGCGGATGCTGGCGAACAATCCGATGGCGCGGGACTTCGGTGGCCTGGGTCCGTTCGCGGGCTTCCGCGAATTGCAGGTGGCGGTGCCGCTCGCGGATGGGCGCTGGCTCAGCTTCACCACGGCCCTGCCCGACAGCGGCGGGGCCTTTTC
>JBDHTK010000055.1:0-14744 GCA_039808625.1 Devosia sp.
GCGCGACGATTTTTCGGCTCTGCTCGATGAGTTCGGCGCGTCCGAACCGGCGGCGGCAGACCCGGCGGCGCTCGGCGACGGCGAGCCCGAACTGGTCGATCCCGAGGACGTGGCGTTCGCTGCCGAAGTGTCGGCGGAGCCTGAACCGCCACCGTCGGCAGAGGTGGCAGCGCCACCGGTGCAAGCCGTCCCGCCGCCGCGCTTCACCGCGTCGCCGATCCGGCCCGCCGCCCCGGTGGCGCAGGCGGCGCCCATGCCCGATCCGACGCTCTCGGCCGACATGGCCGAGCAATTGCTGGCGCCGGCGACCGATGCGGCAGTGCAGGGGGCGATGGCGCGGCTCGGCAGCGTCGCCAATACCGGCCTCGGCGCGATGACCGTGGAGGCGATGATCCGCGACCTCCTGCGCCCCATGCTCAAGGACTGGCTGGACGAAAACCTGCCGGCGCTGGTCGAGCGCATGGTCGAAAAGGAGATCGCCCGCATCTCGCGCGGCGTGAAGTGAGGGGCGGCGCGGCGCGCGCCAGTTGACTTCGCCCCGTGGGACTTGCTTTAGACCCTCAGCCCTAATCCTTTTGCGCCCGCGGAGCTCTGGTCCCGCGGGCCCTCGTCTGCTGGATCAACGATGCTCGAAAAGACCTACGAACCCGGCGCCGTCGAAGACCGCATCGCCAAAGCCTGGGTGGAGGCAGACGCCTTCAAGGCCGGCGCCGGGGCGAAGCCGGGCGCCGAGCCCTTCACCATTGTCATCCCGCCGCCCAACGTGACGGGCTCGCTGCATATCGGGCACGCGCTCAACAACACGATCCAGGACATCCTCGTGCGCTACAACCGCATGCTGGGCAAGGACGTGCTCTGGCAGCCGGGCACCGACCATGCCGGCATCGCGACGCAGATGATCGTCGAGCGCCAGTTGATGGAGCGCCAGCTGCCGTCGCGGCGCGAGATGGGCCGCGAGAAATTCCTCGAGCGTGTGTGGGAGTGGAAGGCCGAGAGCGGCGGCACCATCATCAACCAGTTGAAGCGCCTCGGCGCTTCGGCCGACTGGTCGCGCGAGCGCTTCACTATGGACGAGGGCCTGTCGGACGCCGTCCGCAAGGTGTTCATAGAATTGTGGAAAAAGGGGCTCATCTACCGCGCCAAGCGGCTGGTGAACTGGCACCCGGTGCTGGAGACCGCCATCTCCGACCTCGAGGTTGAGAACATCGAGGTGGCCGGCAAGATGTGGCACCTCAGCTACCCGATCGAGAATTCCACCGACAACATCGTGGTCGCAACGACGCGACCGGAGACGATGCTGGGCGACGTGGCGGTGGCCGTCCATCCCGACGATCCACGGTACCAGGCGCTGATCGGCAAATATGCCGTGCTGCCCCTGATCGGCCGGCGCATCCCGATCATCGCCGACGAATATGCCGACCCCGAACTGGGCTCGGGCGCGGTGAAGATCACGCCGGCGCACGACTTCAACGATTTCGAGGTGGGCCAGCGGCACAATCTGAGGCCCATCAATGTCTTCACGCCCTCGGCGCACATCAATGCGTCGGTGCCGCGCGAGTATCGCGGGCTCGACCGCTTCGAGGCACGCAAGAAGGTGCTCGAAGACCTCGAAGCGCTCGGCGCCGTGCTTTGGGTCGAGGACAAGAAAATCATGGTGCCGCACGATGAAAAGACCAAGCAGGTCGTCATCGAGCCGTTCCTTACCGACCAGTGGTTCGTCAACGCCGAGGTGCTGGCGCGGCCGGCGACGGAAGCGGTGCGGGCCGGGCGCACGAAATTCGTGCCGCAGAGCTGGGAGAACACCTATTTCGCCTGGATGGAGAACATCAAGCCGTGGTGCATCTCGCGCCAGCTCTGGTGGGGCCATCAGATTCCGGCGTGGTTCGGGCCGCGGCTCAGCACCGACCCCGAATTCGGCAAGCTCGACGCCGGCCCGAAGATTTTCGTCGCCGAAACCGAGGCCGAGGCGAAGAAGGATGCCGCCGCCTACTACGGCCGCCAGGTCGAGGTCCATACGAGCGGACTCGGCTCCACCCGCTTCCAGAAGGCGCTGGCCGATTTCGAGCAGATCCAGCGCGACCGGCTGAACCCCACGGTATGGGCGTCGCGCAAGGCGGCCGACCCATTCGCCGAGATGGCCGACAGCAAGGTGCCGCTGCATCGCGACGAGGACGTGCTCGACACCTGGTTCTCGTCGGCGCTGTGGCCGTTCTCGACGCTGGGCTGGCCGGCGAACACGCCCGAGGTGAAGCGTTACTATCCCACCGACGTGCTTGTCACCGGCTTCGACATCATCTTCTTCTGGGTCGCCCGGATGATGATGATGGGGCTCGAATTCATGGGCAAGGAGCCGTTCCACACGGTCTACGTGCATGCGCTGGTGCGCGACGAGCACGGCCAGAAGATGAGCAAGACGCGCGGCAACGTCATCGATCCCCTGAAGCTGGTCGACGAATACGGCGCCGACGCCACCCGCTTCACGCTCGCCGCGATGGCGGCGCAGGGACGTGACATGCGGCTCGCCATGAGCCGCGTCGAGGGCTATCGCAACTTCGTCACCAAGCTGTGGAACGCCGCACGCTTCCTCGAGATGAACGGCTGCGTGCGCGAGGCCAGCTTCGATCCGCACAAGCTCGCCCTGCCGGTCAACCGCTGGATCGTCGGCGCCACCGCGAAGGCGGTGGCCGAGGTCGCCGGCAAGATCGAGGAGTACAAGTTCAACGAGGCCGCCAATGCCGCCTACGATTTCGTCTGGGGCACCTATTGCGACTGGTACCTCGAGCTCGCCAAGCCGGTGCTCACCGGCGACGACGCCGCCGAAGCGGCGGAGACGCGGGCCACGGCGGCCTTCGTCCTCGACCAGATCCTGAAGCTCCTTCATCCCTTCATGCCCTTCGTTACCGAGGAGCTGTGGGGCGAGACCGGCAAGACCGGGCCGGCACGCGAAAACCTGCTCGTCCTCTCGGCCTGGCCGGAACTGGCGGGCCTGGGCGACGCCGGGGCCACGGCCGAGATGGAATGGCTCATCGCCGCGATCAACGGCATCCGCTCGGTGCGTACCGAGATGAATGTGCCGGCGGCCGCCAAGATTCCGCTGCTCATCGTCGGCGCGGGCGAGGAGACCGGCATCCGTGTCGAGAGCCAGTTGCAGGCGCTGATGCGTCTCGCCCGGCTCGACAAGGTGGACTACGGCAGCGACGTGCCGGCCGGCTCGGCGCAGATCGTGCTCGGCGAGGCGACCTTTGTCCTGCCGCTCGCCGGTATCATCGACATCGACGCCGAGCGCGTGCGCCTCAAGCGCGAGGTCGCCAAGGAAGAGGTCGAGATGGGCAAGATCGAAAAGAAGCTCGCGAACGCCCAGTTCGTCGCCAAGGCGCCCCCCGAGGTCATCGAGGAGCAGCGCCAGCGCCTCGCCGACGCCACCACGCGTCGCGACAAGCTGCTCGCCGCGCTCGCTCGGCTGAGCTGAGCCGGCGCGCGCCGGCTGCGGCGCGCCCCGGCGTTTGTGCCTTTCGTGCAACAGGGATTTTGAATCCCGTTCATCTGCCGTTCAGGCAACCATTTGGTCAGCCTCGGCGCCACAATGTCTCCCCAAACCAAAGCGAGGACGAGGAGAGGGGCGGGGAGCTTTTTCGGTCGGCGGATCGCGGTGCGGTCCGAGGCGTACCGGACTGGCCTGTTCCGCCCTTGCACCCTGGCTGGGCTGCGCCGTAAAGCGCTACTTTGGAAGCGCTCCAAGGAGCGGAAACGTCAGGGGGAACAGGAAGATGGACAGCAATTACGTCGACAAGTCGCGGCTGCCGAGCCGGCATGTGACCGAAGGGCCGGAGCGGGCACCCCACCGCTCCTATCTCTACGCCATGGGCCTCACCACCGAGCAGATCCATCAGCCGCTGGTGGGCGTCGCGACGGCGTGGAACGAGGCGGCGCCGTGCAACATCTCCCTGCAGCGCCAGGCGCAGGCGGTGAAGAAGGGCGTGGCCGCGGCGCGCGGCACGCCGCGCGAATTCACTACCATCACGGTGACCGACGGCATGGCGATGGGCCATGCGGGCATGAAGTCGTCGCTGGCGAGCCGCGACGTCATCGCCGATTCGGTCGAGCTCACCATGCGCGGGCACAGCTATGACGCGCTGGTCGCGATGGCCGGCTGCGACAAGAGCCTGCCGGGCATGATGATGGCGATGATCCGGCTCAACGTGCCGTCGATCTTCATCTATGGCGGCACCATCCTGCCGGGCCGCTTCCGTGGCCGCGACGTCGTGGTGCAGGACCTGTTCGAGGCTGTCGGCCTGCATTCGGTTGGCAAGATGGACGACGAGACGCTCGACGAGCTGGAGCGCGTCGCCTGCCCGACGGCCGGCTCGTGCGGCGGCCAGTACACGGCCAACACGATGGCGATGGTGGCCGAGGCCATCGGCCTCGCGCTGCCCTATAGCTGTGGCGCGCCGGCGCCCTATGAGATTCGCGACGCGCTGTGCGCGGCGGCCGGCGAGCAGGTCATGGAACTCCTGAAGATGCAGCTCAGGCCGCGCCAGATCGTCACGCGCGAGGCGTTCGAGAACGCCGCCATGACGGTGGCCGCCACCGGCGGCTCGACCAACGCGGCGCTGCACCTGCCGGCGATGGCGCATGAGGCGGGTATCGAGTTCGACCTCTTCGATGTCGGCGAGATCTTCCGCAGAACGCCCTATATCGGCGATCTGAAGCCGGGTGGAAAATACGTCGCCAAGGACCTGTTCGAGGCCGGAGGCATCCCGCTGGTGATGAAGGCGCTGCTCGACGGCGGGTATCTGCACGGCGACTGCATGACCGTCACCGGCCGGACCATCGCGGAAAACCTCGAGAAGGTGAAGTGGAACGAGCAGCAGGATGTGGTGCGCGCCACCTCCAATCCGATCTCGCCCACCGGCGGCGTGGTGTCACTGCGCGGCAATCTCGCGCCGGACGGGGCCATCGTGAAGGTGGCCGGGCTCAAGAACCAGCGCTTCGTCGGGCCAGCTCGCGTCTTCGATCGCGAGGAAGAGTGCTTCGAGTGCGTCGAGAAGCGCCAGTACAATGAAGGCGACGTGCTCGTCATCCGCTACGAAGGCCCCAAGGGCGGGCCGGGCATGCGCGAGATGCTGTCGACCACGGCGGCGCTTTACGGCCAGGGCATGGGCGACAAGGTGGCGCTCATCACCGATGGCCGCTTCTCGGGCGCGACGCGTGGCTTCTGCATCGGCCATGTCGGGCCGGAGGCGGCGGTCGGCGGCCCCATCGCCCTCCTCGAGGACGGCGACATCATCACCCTCGACGCGACGACCGGCGAAATTTCGGTCGCCGTCAGCGACGAGGAATTCGTCCGGCGCAAGACGCGCTGGGCACCGCGCGAGAGCGAATACGGTTCCGGCGCGATCTGGAAATACGCCCAGCTCGTTGGGCCGGCGCGCTTCGGCGCGCTGACCAATCCGGGTGCCAGGGGTGAAAAGGAGCAGTATGCGGATATTTAGGGCCGAGGCCCTGATGAGCATCGGTGTGGTTTCGGCGCTGCTGTGCAGCGCCGGGCCGGGCTACGCCCAGACCGCCGTGGACGCCGCACAGGCGCTGGCGAGCGCCCTCGACGGCGCCGGCGGCGGCATCTCGATGGCCGACCAGGTGGCGGCGCTCGAGGACGCCGCCGGGGCGGGCGATGCGATGGCGCTGTGGCAGCTCGGCCTGATGTACGAGACCGGCGAGGGCGTGGCGCAGGACAAGGCCAAGGCCTTCGGCTATTTTTCGCAGATCGCCGACCAGCATGCGGACGCTGCGCCCAAGGGCATCGAGGCCGACATCGTCGCCCATTCCTTCGTCAAGATGGGCGAGTACTACAAGGAAGGCGTGCCCGAGGCCGGGGTGGCGCCCGACGAGGACTACGGCACGCGGCTCATCCTGCATGCGGCCAGCTATTTCGGCGACGCCGACGCCCAGTTCCGCGTCGGTGAGCTCTATCTCGACTCCGACGAGCTCGGCGACAATCCGGTGCAGAGCGCCCGCTGGCTGGCGCTCGCCGCCCGCAAGGGCCATGCCGGGGCGCAGGCCAAGCTCGGCAGCATGCTGTTCAACGGCGAGGGCGACCTTGCGGCCAATCCGGTCGAGGGGCTGATGTGGCTGACCGTCGCCAGCCGCCGCGCCGTGGGCACGCCCGACGCCGGCTGGATCGACGGGCTGCTGACCTCGGCCATGTCGATCGCCACGCCCGAGCAGCGCCAGCAGGGCGCCCAGCTTGCCGATACCCTTAGCCCGCAATTCGGCGGGCTCTGAGGGCGGGCTCCAGCTACAGCACGAAGCTGCCTTCGACGGGAACGTGGTCGCTGGGCTTGTCCCAGCCGCGCACGTCGCGGTGCACGGTGATGTTCTCGAGGCGGTCGGCGGCCTGCGGGGAAAGCAGCAGGTGGTCGATGCGGATGCCGTTGTCGCGGCGCCAGGCGCCTGCCTGAAAGTCCCAGAAGGTGTAGCACGGCTCGTCGCTCACGGCGCGCAGCGCGTCGACCATGCCCATATGCAGCAGCGTGCGGAATTTTGCGAGGCTCTCGGGGCGGAACAGCGCGTCGCCTACCCAGGCCTCGGGCTCCTTGGCGTCGATAGCGGCGGGGATGATGTTGAAATCGCCGAGCAGCACGAAGGGCTCCTCGAGCGCCAGCCGGCCCTCGACGAAGCGGATCAGGCGCTCCATCCAGTTGAGCTTGTAGGGGAATTTCTCGCTGTCGACCGGGTTGCCGTTGGGCAGGTAGATGCAGCAGACGCGCACCACGCCGGTCTCGGTGGTGAAGACGCCCTCGATGAGCCGCGCCTGCTCGTCGGCATCGTCGCCGGGCAGGCCGCGCGTTACCTCGTCGAAGCGGTATTTCGACAGGATGGCGACGCCGTTCCAGCTCTTCTGGCCGAAGGTCTCGATGTTGTAGCCCAGCGCCTCGTATTCGGCGCGCGGGAAGCCCTCGTCGACGGTCTTGATCTCCTGCAGGCAGGCGATGTCGGGACTGGCCTGCTGCAGCCAGGTGGTGAGCAGCCCCTGCCGGGCCTTGATGCCGTTGATGTTCCAGGTCGCGATGCGCATGCGGGCGACCCTAGCTGCGGGCGCCGGGCGCGGCAACATGGCGGTGCAGCGAGGGCGTCAGACGGCGACGGAAAAGCTGGTGCCGCAGCCGCAGCCGGCCACGGCGTTGGGGTTGTTGATCTGAAAGCTCTGGCCGATCAGGTCGTCGACATAGTCGATCTCGGCGCCGCCCAGGAATTCGAGGCTGAGCGAATCGATGAGCACCGTGGCGTCCGCCTTGCGCAGCACCAGGTCGTCGGCGGCGGGGCTCTCCTGCACGACCTTGTATTCGTACTGGAAGCCCGAGCAGCCGCCGCCCGCCACGGCGATGCGCAGCACCGTGCCTGCGGGCTGCTTGGCCAGCACGCGGCCGATCCTTTTTGCCGCACGATCAGTGAGCGTCACGGGATTTGGTGCTAGAGCGGCGTCGGTCATGCCGACAATCTAATATCGCCTCATGCCGATGGAAAGGGCCGAATGCACACGCAGGTCCCCTATGCCGCCGATGCGACGCAGAGCCGGGGCCGGCTGTTTGCCGCTTCCGCCAGCCCGACGCGCTCGGAATTCCAGCGCGACCGCGACCGCATCATCCACTCCACGGCGTTCCGGCGGCTGCAATACAAGACGCAGGTGTTCCTCCACCACGAAGGCCAGCATTTCCGCACGCGGCTGACGCATACCCTGGAAGTCAGCCAGATGGCGCGTTCCATCGCGCGTGCGCTCGGCCTCGACGAGGATCTCGCCGAGGCGGTGGCGCTGGCGCACGATCTCGGCCATACGCCGTTCGGCCACGCCGGCGAGCGCGTGCTCGGCGACAAGATGGCTGGCTGGGGTGGGTTCGACCACAATTTGCAAGCACTGCGCGTCGTGACGCAGCTCGAAAACCGCTACGCCGAGCATGACGGGCTCAATCTGAGCTGGGAGACGCTGGAAGGTATCCTGAAGCACAACGGCCCGCTGCCCGAGGCGCAATGGGCCGCCACCGCGGCGATCCCCGCCAGCGCCGACCTCATGGCCGGCACCCATGCCAGCCTCGAGGCGCAGGCGGCGGCCATCGCCGACGACATCGCCTATAACGCGCACGACATCGATGACGGCCTGCGCGCCGGGCTGATCGCGCTTGGCGACCTCGTCGACGTGCCGCTGGTCGGCCCCATCGTGGGCGAGGTGCTGCGACTTTATCCCGAGGTCGAGCCGCTCCGGCAGGCACATGAGGTGCAGCGCCGGCTCATCACCCGCGCCATCGAGGACGTGATCGCCACAGCGGCAGCCGACATCGCCGCGGCCGCTCCCCGCTCGGCCGACGATGTGCGCCGGGCCGGGCGCACGCTCATCCACTTCTCGCCGCCGATGGCGGCGGCCGAGCGGGCGCTCAAGGCGTTCCTCTTCAAGCGTGTCTATCGCTCGGAACAGGTGATGGCGCCGGTGCGCCAGAGCGAGGCGCTGGTCGCGGCGCTGTTCGACCACTATCTGGCGAGCGGCGACATGCCGGGGCGCTGGGGGCGGGCGGCGGCGACGGCGGCATCCGCGGCCGAGCGGGCCCGCGTGGTCGCCGACTTCATCGCCGGCATGACCGATCCGTACGCCGAGGCCGACCACGCGCGGCTGTTTGACGGCAAAGGGCCGGTGGAGTAGGGGGCTCACTCCCCTGTCAGCGGACACGTCATGGATATTTTCGCCGAATTCGCCGCGCGGGTCGCGGCCGCGCTCAAGAGCCTCCACCCCGATGTCGCGGACGAGCTTGTGGCGCGCGCCGTCGTCGAGCCGCCGCGCGATGCCGGGCATGGCGACCTCAGTTCCAACGCGGCGATGGTGGTGGCCAAGCCGCTGGGCAGGAACCCGCGCGAGATCGCGGCAGCGCTCGCGGCGCATTTCGCCGACGATCCCGATGTCGAGAGCGTCGAGGTGGCCGGCCCGGGCTTTCTCAACTTCCGGCTGGCCGAGCCGGTGTGGCACCGCGTGCTCAAATCGATCGACCTCAGCGGCGCCGAATACGGCAAGACCGACCTCGGCAGGGGCGAGAAGGTCAATGTCGAGTTCGTCTCGGCAAACCCCACCGGGCCCATGCATGTCGGCCATACGCGCGGCGCGGTGTTCGGCGACGCGCTGGCGTCGCTGCTCGCCTATGTCGGCTACGACGTGACGCGCGAGTATTACATCAACGACGCCGGCGGACAGGTGGACGTGCTCGCCCGTTCGGCGTTCCTGCGCTACCGCGAAGCGCTGGGCGAAAGCATCGAGATTCCCAAGGGGCTCTATCCCGGCGACTATCTGAAGCCGGTCGGTGAGCAGCTTGCGAATGCCTTCGGCCGGGGTCTTCTCGACAAGCCCGAAGCCGAGTGGCTGCCCGTCGTCAGGGAGTACGCCCTCGACGCCATGATGGCGCTGATCCGCACCGACCTCGCCAATCTGGGCGTCGAGCACGACGTGTTCTTTTCCGAACGCACGCTGCACGGCGCCGATGGCGACGTGGCGCGCACGCTCGCCTGGCTGCGTGCCGAGGGCCTCGTCTACCAAGGGCGACTCGATCCGCCCAAGGGGCAGGTGGACGAGGACTATGAGGACCGCGAGCAGACGCTGTTCCGCGCCACCGAATTCGGCGACGACACCGACCGGGCGCTGGTCAAGTCGGACGGCAGCTACACCTATTTCGCCGCCGACATCGCCTATCACCGCAACAAATACCTGCGCGGATTCAAGCGCATGATCAACGTGCTCGGCGCCGACCATTCGGGCTATGTCAAGCGGCTCAAGGCCGCTGTGAAGGCCGTTTCGGGCGGTGAGGCCGAGATCGACGTCAAGATCATGCAGCTCGTCAGGCTGATGCGTAACGGCGAGCCGGTGACGATGAGCAAGCGTTCCGGCGATTTTATCCGCCTCTCGGACCTCGTCGACGAGGTCGGCGCCGACGCCACGCGCTTCATGCTGCTCTATCGGCGCAACGAGCAGGCGATGGATTTCGATTTCGCGCTGGTGAAGCAGCACACGCGCGACAACCCCGTGTTCTACGTGCAGTACGCGCATGCGCGCACCTGCTCGATCTTCCGCACCGCCGAGGTCGAACTGCCGGCGCTTGAACTGTCGGCAGAAGAGCTGGGCGCGGCGCCGCTCGAACTGCTGGTCACGCCGTCCGATCTCGAGCTCATCAAGGCGCTGGCGCAATGGCCGCGCACGGTGACGGCGGCGGCGCTGGCCAACGAGCCGCATCGCATCGCCTTCTATCTCTACGATCTCGCGGGGACATTCCATGCCTTCTGGGCGCGCGGCCGCGACGACAGGGCGTTACGCTTTGTTAACCCTGAGGACTTGAAACTGAGCTTGGCGCGACTCGCGCTGGTGGGCTCTACCCGGCAGGTTTTGGTCAATGGCCTCACAGTCTTGGGGGTGTCTGCTCCAGATGAGCTTTCATAATTCGGGCGCATTGGTGTGATGGGTGCGGGAACGTCCGGCGGGGGCCGGGCAGGGGGATTTCCCGCATCGTGAGCTTCTTCAATGCCGCCAGCGAGACCGCAGCAGATGTCCGATCCGGCTGATAAATCCGACGACCTTATCGCCGAATTGGCCAGGCTGATGGCGGCGTCCACGCCCAGCCCGCAACCGGCAGCGACGCCCGAGCCGCCGGCCAAGGCGCCCGCCGCGCCGCCGGTGCGCATTCCCGGCATGGCAACGCCGCGCCCCGCCGACGCTGCCGCACCGCGCGCGCCGGTCACCGGCAGCATCCGTATTCCGGGCATGGATGCGCCGGCGCCGGTGGCGACCAGCGCACCCGTCTCGAAATTCGATTTCGGCAAGCCGGTGGCCGCTGCGCCGATCCGCCATGAGCCGCTGTCGAGCCTCACCGAGCGCCTCGCGCCGCACGATCCGGTGCCGCCGCCGGCGCGGGTCGAGCCCAATCCGGGACCGACGCCGCCACCCACGCCGCAGCCGACGCCGATCCGCGTGCCGGCCGATTTGAAGCCGGTGACCGAGAACCGCTCGTTCGCGCAGGGACCGGCGCTGCCCGTCACGCCGCCGCCGGCGAGCCCGCCGCCCGCCGCCCCGTCAACCTCGGGCGCCGGCGACTTCAACTTCGATTTCGGCTTCGGCAAGAACCCGCCGCCTTCGGCGTCGCCGCCGCGCTGCACGACGCCGCCGGCCGGCGATCCGATCGCCGATCTCATCGCGGCCGAGCTCGATGACGCCCCTGCCGCGCCCGAGGAGAAGCCGCGCCCGGCGTTCCCCGCCGTGAAGCCGGCGACAGGCGCACCGCCGCCGCTCAAGCCGGTGACCGTGGCGCCGCGCGCCCCGGAAACCGACAGGTTCGCCGTGTCGCCCGACAGCGGGCTTGACATGAAGTCGGCCCCGCCGAGTGCGCCGCCCAAGGCGCCGCCGCCTGACGACTCCGATCCGATGTCGGAGATCGAAAGCCTCATCGGCGAGGCCGTGCGCGTCGAGCTCTCGGCGCCGGGGCCGGTCAAGGTGCAGACGGCGCAGTCGCGCATCGAGCCGCAGGTCACGTTCGACGCCGAGACGGATGGCGACGGCGAAGATGGCGATGCGGCCGAGCCCGCGCACCGGCCCGAGCCGGCGCCTGTCGTGCCGCCGCTCACCGCGCAGTTCGCGCCGCGCCGCAGCAGTCTCAAGGAGGAGGCCGCGGCGAGCGGCGCCGAGGACGCCATTCTCGCGGCGGCTGCCGCCAGCGGCGCGCAGCTCGATCGTCTTGATCCCTCCATCGGCGACGAGAGCCCCTATCGCCGGCTCAAGGTGACGCCAGCCCGCTCCGGCTTCTTCGCCGGCGGCACGCGCCAATATGTCGGCATGGCGGTGGCGGCGACGCTGTTGCTGGCGGCCGGCCTCGGGCTCTATTGGGTGCTCAATATCGGCCGCAACCAGTTGGCCACCGGCGAGAACGCTCCGCAGCTCACCGCCGACGCGACGCCGGTCAAGGAAGTCCCGTCGGTCGAGCCCGCCGCCGAAACGGCGCGTTCGCCGGTGCTGGAGCAGATCGACGGCACCTCTGCGGCACCGAGCGTCGAGCAGTTGGTGTCGACCGACGAGACCAACGGCGCGCCGGTCGTCGCCGCCCGCGAGGTGACGCCGACTGCCGCCGACGACGGCGACAACGGCCTCGCCAACCGCAAGGTGCGCACCGTCACCGTGCGCCCGGACGGCACCATCGTTTCGGGCGACGACGCCGTGGCCGGCGCCGAGGAGCTGCCGGTCGAGCGGCCGAACGTGCCCGCCGTGCCGGCTACCGACACGCCGAACCTGCTGAGCGAGCCCACCTCGGTCGCCACGACCGAACCGGCCGCCACCGGCACCACGCCGGTCGTCGACGTCGCGCCGCCCGCCGCCGGGGAGGCGCCCGTCTCCAACTCCAACCTCGTCGCCCCGATCCCGATGAGCTTTCCGGCGCACGAGCCCGGAACGACCCGCGCCGCGGCCGCCAGCACGCCCGCCGCTTCGACGCCCGTCGTCGGCGCGCAGACGCCCAACGGCCAGATCGACCTGCTCGGCGGTGGCACGCCGGCGGCGCCGACCCAGGTCGCCACCGTGACGCCGGCCGATCCGGGCAATGCCGTGGCCTATGTGCAGCTGTCGTCGAGCCCGTCGGAAGGCGACGCGCAGGCCTCGCTGCGCGCCATGTCGAACCGCTACGGGAGCCTGTTCGGCGGCAATGCGCTCAGCATCCAGGCTGCCGATCTCGGCCAGAAGGGCACCTGGTATCGCGTGCGGCTGCCGGCCGCCTCGCTCGGCGAGGCGCAGCGCATCTGCGCCAACATCAAGGCCAATGGGGGCGACTGCATCGTCACCGGCGGGTGAAGCGGGTGATTCCTGTGGGTCGCGACGCGGCCGTGGGAAATTCCCGCTATACCGGCAGGCACTTCGTGTAGACTCGCCGCTCCCCGCGTTGCAGTCCAGAGCGTTTTCGTGATCACTGAACCGTCCGCCGAGTGGCTCGAGCCGGCGCCTCCGCCCGATGACGAGGTGATGTATGTCGACGTCGGCGGCTATGAAGGCCCGCTCGACCTGCTGCTCGACCTCGCCCGCCGCCAGAAGGTGGACCTGGCGCAGATTTCCGTCCTGGCGCTGGCCGAGCAATATCTGAGCTTCATCGAGACGGTGCGCGAGAAGCGCATCGAGATCGCCGCCGACTATCTCGTCATGGCGGCGTGGCTGGCCTATCTCAAGAGCCGCCTGATGGTGCCGCAGGCGCCCAGCGACGACGAGCCGACCGGCGAGATGATGGCGGCGCTGCTGCAGTTCCGCCTGAAGCGGCTCGAAGCCATGCGGCGCGCGGCGATGCAGCTCATGGGCCGGCCGCAGCTCGGCCGGCAGATTTTCGCGCGCGGCGCGCCCGAGCCGATCACCATCCGACGCCGGGCGCTGTGGGAAGCCTCGCTGTTCGACCTGCTCAAGGCCTATGCCGTGCAGCGCGAGCGCGGCATCCCCACCGACTACACGCCGCACGAGCGGCATGTCTGGTCGCTGCAGGAGGCGCGCGACATCCTCAACCGCCTCATCGGCGACAATCTCGACTGGGTGTCGCTCGACGCCTATCTCGCCGAATACCTGGCGCTGCCTGAGGAGCGGGCCACCGCCATCGCCTCCACCTTCGCGTCAAGCCTTGAACTGGTGCGGCAGGGGCAAGTAGAACTGCGCCAGTCCTTGGCCTTCGGGCCGCTTTTCGTGCGCCGCCGCAAGTCCGACGGCCCCCAGGCCGGGAACTGATGTCCGACACCGTCGAAACGCCTCCGAGCTCCGATCTGCTGGAGCGGCACCTGCGTATCCTCGAGGCGCTGCTGTTCGCCTCGGCCGAGCCGCTGTCGGTCGCCGATCTGGCGCCGCATCTGGGCGAGGGCGCCGACGTCGCCGGCCTGCTGGCGGTGCTGGCCGGACACTATGCGGGGCGTGGCGTCAATCTCGTGCGGCGCGGCGACAAATGGGCGTTCCGTACGGCCGAGGACCTCAATTTCCTGCTCCAGCGCGAGCAGACCGACAGCAAGCCGCTGAGCCGGGCGGCGCTCGAAACGCTCGCCATCATCGCCTATCACCAGCCGGCGACGCGCGCCGAAGTGGAGGAGGTGCGCGGCGTCGCCACCGGCAAGGGCACGCTCGATTTGTTGATGGAGGCGGGCTGGATTCGCATGCGCGGGCGCCGGCGCACGCCCGGGCGACCGGTCACCTACGGTACGACGGACGCCTTCCTCGACCATTTCGGCCTCGAATCCCTTGCCGACCTGCCGGGGCTCGAGGAGCTCAAGGGCGCCGGGCTGCTGTCCGGGCGGTTGCCGCCCAACATGCAGATCCCGCTGCCTTTCGACGGGCCGCTGCGCGAAGACGAGGACCCGCTCGATCCCGACGACACGGAAGGTCAGGACGAGGAGCAATGAGCTTCGCCGCGGCCGAGGCGCCCGTCCAATGGGGCCCGCGCGGCACCGCCGGCGTCAGCTTTGCCGCGGCCCTGAGCTTCGAGTCCGTCGCCGTGCGGCTCGGCGGACGTCCGGTGCTGGACGCCTTCACGCTGACGCTGACGCCGGGCGAGATCGTGTGCCTCCTCGGCGAATCCGGCTCGGGCAAGTCCACCATCCTGCGTGCCGCCGCCGGCATCCAGCCGATCGACGGCGGGGCGATCCGCATCAATGGCGAGGTGGTGTCGGGGCCCGGCGTGCACGTACCGCCCGACCGGCGCGGCATCGGCCTGATGTTC
>JBDHTK010000056.1:0-14607 GCA_039808625.1 Devosia sp.
CCCGCTCCGGCAGCGAGCTGTCGGCCGTCGCCGGCCTCCCGGAGGAGAACCGCGCCAAGGCGGCCGAGGCGATCTTTGCCGGCGAGGTCGGCCGGCTCTCGTCCACCGTGACCTACGGCGCCACCAACAATCTTTGGTTCGACCTCACTGCCGTCGAGCCGGCCCGCGACCAGACGCTGGACGAGGTGCGCGACAAGCTGGCGGCCGCCTGGGTCGCCGGCAAGACCGACGAGGCGCTCAAGGCCGAGGTCGAGGCCATCATGGCCGAGCTCGACGCCGGCCAGGGCTTCGAGGAGGTGGCGACGGCGCGCGGCCAGTTCGCGACCATCAGCGCCCCCTTCACGCGTGACGGCGACGGCACCGCCATCATCAACCAGGCGGTGGGCACCAACGTCTTCTCGGCGGGCGCCGACAGCCACGGCTGGGCGCTCAATGGCGACGGCGACTATCTCGTCTACCACGTCACCGACGTCACCGCGCCGAGCACGCCGCCGGGCAAGGACATCACCGACTTCCTGACCACGGCGACGCGGGATTCGCTCTATGGCGACTTCGTCGTCGGCCTGACCAACGAGCTCTGGCCCGAAAGCGCGCGCAACGGCGCCTACCAGCGCATGCTGGCGCTGCTCATCGCCCCAGAGTGATGCGATGGTTGACCAGTCCTACGAACGCTTCGCCGAGGGCTACGCGGCCGGCCGGGCGCAGATCGTCTTCCAGCGCATCGTCGCCGACCTCGAAACGCCCATCGGCGCCTATCTGAAGCTCTCCGAGGGGCGGCACAACACCTTCCTGTTCGAAAGCGTGCAGGACGGCGCCACCAAGGGCCGTTATTCGATGATCGGGTTCGATCCCGACATCGTGCTCAAGGTCGAGGCCGGCGCCGCCAGCATCAACCGCACTGCCGGCGCCGGCGGCGCCTTCGTGCCGCTGCACGAGCCGCCGCTCGACGCGCTGCGCGCCCTCGTCGCCGAGAGCCAGGCCGACATCCCCGAGGGCCTGCCCTCCACCGCCGCCGGCATCTACGGCTATCTCGGCTACGAGATGGTGCGGCTGATGGAGCGCATCCCCGACCGGCATGGGCCCGGCCTCGGCCTGCCCGACGCGCTGCTCATGCGCCCCACCGTGCTCGCCGTCTTCGACACGCTGCGCGACGAGCTCTACCTCACCGCGCCCGTCTATGTGCGCGACGGCGTCAGCGCCCGCCAGGCCTGGGAGGGCGCGCGCGCCAAGATCGACGAGGCCATCGGCCGGCTCGGGCGCACCCTGCCCCACGCCGGCGTGCCGCCGACCGTCGACCGCATCGCCGTCACCTCCAACACCAGCGCCGCGCAATATGACCGCATGGTGCGCGACGCCAAGGAATACATCCGCGCCGGCGACATCTTCCAGGTGGTGCTGAGCCAGCGCTTCGAGGCCGAGTTCGGGCTGCCGCCCACGGCGCTCTACCGGGCGCTGCGGCGCACCAACCCTTCGCCCTATATGTACCTGCTCGATTTCGGCGGCTTCGCCGTGGTCGGCTCGAGCCCGGAAATCCTCGTCAAGGTCGAGAAGGGCCAGGTCACCATCCGCCCCATTGCCGGCACGCGCAAGCGCGGCGCCACGCCGACCCGCGACAAGGAACTGGCCGACGAGCTGCTCTCCGACCCCAAGGAGCTGGCCGAGCATCTGATGCTGCTCGACCTCGGGCGCAACGATGTCGGCCGGGTCGCCAAGATCGGCACGGTGCGCGTCACCGACAAGTTCTTCCTCGAATACTACTCGCACGTCATGCACATCGTCTCCAACGTCGTGGGCGAGCTCGACCCGACCAAGGACTTCGTCGATGCACTGGCGGCGGGCTTTCCCGCCGGCACGGTCTCGGGCGCCCCGAAGGTGCGGGCGATGGCGATCATCGACGAGCTGGAACAGGACCGGCGCGGCATCTATGGCGGCTGCGTCGGCTATTTCGGCGCCGACGGCAGCATGGACACCTGCATCGTGCTGCGCACCGCCATCGTGGCGAATGGCCGCCTCTATGTGCAGGCGGGCGCCGGCATCGTCGCCGACAGCCGCCCCGAGCTCGAGCAGCTCGAATGCGAAAACAAGGCGCGCGCCCTTTTCAGCGCGGCCGAAGAGGCTTTACGCTACGCCGGCGAAGCGAGGATAGGCCAATGATGCGCAGCGGGACGAGGCGATGGCGGGGTCGGTGCTGACCAACCGACCCGGAACGCCCACAACAGGAGCAGGACATGCGCCTCCTCGTCATCGATAACTACGACAGCTTCACCTACAATCTCGTCCACTTCCTCGGCGAGCTCGGCGCCGACCTCACCGTGCGCCGCAACGACGCCATCGCGCTCGACGCCATCGCCGGCATGGCGCCCGCGGGCATCGTGCTGTCGCCCGGCCCGTGCACGCCCAGCGAGGCCGGCATCTGCCTCGCCCTCATCGAGCGCTTCAAGGAGACGACGCCGATCCTCGGCGTCTGCCTCGGCCACCAGGCCATCGGCCAGGCATTGGGCGGCGAGGTGGTGCGCGCCCCCGAGCTCATGCACGGCAAGACCTCGCGCATCGAGCATACCGGCAAGGGCCTGTTCCGCGGCCTCAATTCCGGCTTCGAGGCGACTCGCTACCACTCGCTGACGGTGAAGCCCGAGACGCTTCCCCAAAGCCTCGAGATCACCGCAACCACCGAGGACGGCATCATCATGGGCCTGATGCACCGCACGCTGCCGCTGCACGGCGTGCAGTTCCACCCCGAGAGCATCGCCAGCGAGAACGGCCACGCGCTCTTGCAGAACTTCCTCGACATCGTGCGCGATTTCGGCGTGCGGAAGGCGGCGTGATGGACATCAAGGCCGCCCTCAACAAGATCGCCGCGCGCCAGGACCTGACGGGCGCCGAAATGCGCGAGGTGATGACCGCCATCATGCAGGGCGAAGCCACGCCCTCGCAGATCGGCGCCTTCCTGATGGGCCTGCGCGTCAAGGGCGAGAGCGTCGGCGAGATCGCCGCCGCCGTCTCGATCCTGCGCGCCAAGATGGTGCCGGTAGAGGCCCCCGAGGACGCCATCGACATCGTCGGCACCGGCGGTGACGGCGCCGAGACGCTCAATATCTCCACGGCCACGGCGCTGGTCGTCGCCGCAGCGGGCGTGCCCGTCGCCAAGCACGGCAACCGGGCGCTGTCGAGCCGCTCGGGCGCCGCCGACGTGCTCACCGCGCTCGGCGTCAAGCTCGACCTGACACCGGCCGAGATCGCCGCCTGCATCGCCACGGCCGGCATCGGCTTCATGTTCGCGCCGGCCCATCACCCGGCGATGAAGCATGTCGGCCCGTCGCGCGCCGAGCTCGGCACGCGCACCATGTTCAACCTGCTCGGCCCGCAGGCCAACCCGGCCGGGGCGCGGCGCTACATGCTCGGCGTCTATTCCAAGAACTGGGTCGAGCCCGTCGCCGCGGCGCTGCTCGCCAACCGGGCGGTGTCGGCCTGGGTCGTGCATGGCGATGGCGGGCTCGACGAATTGTCCACCACCGGGCCGAGCTTCGTCGCCTCGATCAAGGGCGGCAACCTCACCAGCTTCGAGGTGACGCCCGAGGACGCCGGCCTCGAGCGCTCCGGCCTCGACGAGCTGAAGGGCGGCGAGCCCGAATACAATGCCGGGCGGCTGCGCTCGCTGCTCGAAGGCGCGCGCGACCCCTATCGCGACGTCGTGCTGCTCAACGCCGCGGCGGCCTTCATCGTCGCCGGGCGCGCCGACACGCTGAAGCTCGGCGCCGAGCTGGCGGCCCGCGAGATCGATTCCGGGCGCGCCAAGCAGACGCTCGACACGCTGATCGCCGTCTCCAACAGTCCGGCGCCGCAGCCGCAGCCATGACGGACATCCTGGAACGCATCGAGGCCTACAAGCGCGACGAGATCGCCGCCGCCAAGGCGCTCCGCCCCTGGGCCGAGGTGGTCGCCGAGGCGCATGACGCACCGCGCGTGCGCCCTTTCCTCGCCGCGTTGCGCGCCCGCCGCGCCGCCGGCGGCTACGCCCTCATCGCCGAGGTCAAGAAGGCCAGCCCGTCGCGCGGCCTGATCCGCGCCGATTTCGATCCGGCGGCGATCGCCCGCGCCTATGAGGCGGGCGGCGCCACCTGCCTGTCGGTGCTCACCGACCGGCCGAGCTTTCAGGGCGCGCCCGACTACCTCGTCGCAGCGCGCGGCGCCACCAGCCTGCCGGTGCTGCGCAAGGATTTCATGTTCGAGACCTACCAGGTCGCCGAGGCGCGTGCCTGGGGCGCCGACTGCATCCTCGTCATCCTCGCGGCGGTCGGCGACGACACGGCGCGCTACCTGCTCGACGCCGCCGCCGAATGGCAGATGGACGCCATCGTCGAGGTGCACGAGCAGGTCGAGCTCGACCGCGCCCTGGCACTGGAGGCGCCGCTCATCGGCATCAACAACCGCAATCTGCGCACCTTCGAGACGACGCTGCAAACCTCCGTCGATCTCGCGGTCGGCGTGCCGCACGGCGTGCACCTCGTCGCCGAGAGCGGCATTGCCGGCCATGCCGACGTGGCGAAGCTCATGGAGACGGCCGGCATCGGCACCTTCCTCGTCGGCGAGAGCCTGATGCGCGAGGCCGACGTCGCCGCCGCGACGCGCGCCCTGCTCGCGGGCGAAGGGGGGGCGCCATGAGCAGCGGGCTGACCCACCTCAACGCGCGCGGCGAAGCCCATATCGTCGATGTCGGCGACAAGCCGGTCACCGCCCGCCGCGCCGTCGCCCGCGCCCGGCTCGAAGCGCGCCCCGAAACCGTCGCCGCCATCACCGGCGGCACGCTCAAGAAGGGCGACGTGCTCGCCGTGGCCCGCATCGCCGGCATCATGGCGGCCAAGAAGACGGCCGAGCTGATCCCGCTGTGCCACCCCATCGCGCTCGACAAGGTGGAGGTCGCCATCGTCGCCGAGGGGGACGGCCTCACCGTCACCGCCACGGCCGAGACGCGCGACCGCACCGGCGTCGAGATGGAGGCGATGACCGCCGCCGCCGTCGCGGCCCTCACCCTCTACGACATGGCCAAGGGCATCGACCGCGCCATGCGCGTCACCGCCGTCGAGCTCATGGAAAAGACAGGCGGCAAATCCGGAGATTTTGCGCGATGATCTCGGTGGACGAAGCGCTGGACCGCATCTTCACGCGCATCCCGACGCCGCTGCCCGAGACCGTGCCGCTGGGCCGCGCCCACAGGCGCGTGCTCGCCCGCCCGCTCGTCGCACAGCACACGCAGCCGCCTTTCGACGCCTCCGCGATGGATGGCTATGCCGTGCGCGCCGCCGATGTCGAGCCCGGCAAGCCGCTGTTTCTCGCCGGCACCTCGCAGGCCGGGGCACGCTTCACCGGCATGATGCAGCGCGGCGAGTGCGTGCGCATCTTCACCGGCGCGCCGCTGCCCATCGGCGCCGACGCCGTCATCATGCAGGAAGAAGCCAGGGCGCACGGCAACCAGGTGACGTTCGAGACCGTGCCGCAGCCGGGCCGCTCGGTGCGCCGCAAGGGCTTCGATTTTCTCGCCGGCACCGAGCTGCTCCCCGCCGGCGTGCCACTGACGCCGGCCATGCTCAACCTCGCCGCCGCCGCCAACCACGCCGAGCTGGCCGTCACCCGGCGCCCGCGGCTCGCCATCCTCGCCACCGGCGACGAACTGGTGCCGCCCGGCAGCGAGCTCGGCCCCGACCAGATCGTCGCCTCCAATTCCTACGGGCTGACACCGCTGCTCGCGCCCTATGTCGACAAGGTGCTGGATCTCGGCATCGTGCCCGACGACAAGCGGCAGCTCGAAACCGCGCTGCTCGGCGCCTTCGACGACGGCGTCGAAGTGCTCGTCACCACCGGCGGCGCGTCGGTGGGCGAGCGCGACTATGTGCAGGAGGTGCTGCGCGACCTCGGCGTCCAGCTCGATTTCTGGAAGATCCTGATGCGGCCGGGCAAGCCCCTGATGTTTGGCACGCGCGGCAAGACGCTGGTCTTCGGGCTGCCGGGCAACCCCGTCTCCGCCTTCGTCGTGGCCACGGCGCTGGTGCGCCCTGCCCTGCGCCTCATGACCGGCCACACCGATCCGTTCTGGCCGGTCCTCGGCGTGCCGCTGGCCGGCGCGCTGCCGGCCAATGGCGCGCGGCGCCATTTCGTGCGCGGCCGGCTCGAGCGCAACGCGCTCGGCTTCCTCGAAGTCGTGCCCATCGCCGAAACCGACAGCAACCACACCAGCTCGCTCGCCACCGCCGACGCCCTCATCGTGCAGCCCGAGAACAACCCCGGCATGGGCCCCGGCGAGATCGTCGAGATCATCCCGCTCAACATGCTGGGGTGAGGTACGCCGCAGGCCGGATGCGGCGGCGGGGAATCGCCCCGCATGGCCGCTCTTGTCACCCTCGCGAAGGTTGCAGCAGTGACGACGCGGCCCGGCCGCCAACCTCTCAGTCTGTCATTTCCGCGCCGCGGGCATCCGGACGGCCCCACCTTCGGGGGATGACGTGGCGACAGGACTGCACCGCGTATCCTCTTGTCGGGAAGCGCGGGCATCGTGGTCCACACCGGCCTGCAGGGCTCGCCGCCCGCTGCGCCGTCTGCTATGTTTGCTTCACGGGGATGGGGTTCCCCCGATAGCCGCCACACAGGCTGATGACTCCTACCGGGCGCTGGCGAGCGCGGTAGGGCTCGTCGAGCGCGGCACGGCCCGGGCCGCCGCTTGGGCTGACGGCGCGCGGGCGATCAGTACTTGCGCAGCAGCCCCACGAGGCGCCCCTGCACCTTGACCCGGTCGGGCGGGAAGATGCGCGTCTCATAGGCCGGATTGGCGGCTTCTAGGGCGACGGCATTGCCGCGCCGGCGCAGACGCTTCAGCGTCGCCTCCTCGTCGTCGACCAGCGCCACGACGATCTCGCCGGTCGCCGCCGTGTCCTGCTTCTTGATGACCACGGTGTCGCCGTCGAAAATCCCGGCCTCGATCATCGAATCGCCGCGCACCTCGAGCGCGAAATGCTCGCCGCCGCCGAGCATCTCGGGCGGCACGACGATGGTATGCGAATGGCTCTGGATCGCCTCGATGGGCGTGCCCGCCGCGATGCGGCCCATGACCGGGATGGAGACCGGCCGGCCGCTGTCCGACACGCCCGGCATGGCCGGCGCCGGCCGCGGCGGGGGCGCCGCGACGCGCCCCAGATTGCCCTCGATCACCGCCGGCTCGAAGCGCGCCTTGCGACCGCCCAGCGACGGGTTCATCGAATCCGGCAGCTTGATCACCTCCAGCGCCCGCGCCCGGTTGGGCAGGCGGCGGATGAAGCCGCGCTCCTCGAGTGCCGTGATCAGCCGGTGGATGCCGGATTTGCTGCGCAGGTCGAGCGCGTCCTTCATCTCGTCGAAGGAGGGAGGCACGCCGCTCTCCTTCATGCGTTCATGAATGAACATCAGAAGTTCGTGCTGCTTGTGCGTGAGCATCGGCGGTCCCTTCAGGGAGAATCGGAACAAAGGCTGAACGATGTATAGTCGTTCTAGTTATGTTCTGCAAGATTTGCGTGAAGGAAGCGTTACGCCGGCCCGCGCCTACAGGGACTCGACAGCCGCCTTGAGCTCCGCGCGCACCTTGCCGGCGACGGCTGCGAGCGCCGGATTGTCGATCGCCTGCATCGACGCTACCGGGTCGACGGCGGCCACTTCGCTCCTGCCGGCAACCTCCTGCACGATGACATTGCACGGCAGCATGGTGCCGATCTTGTCCTCGGCCTGCAGCGCCTGGAACGCCATCTGCGGATTGCACGCCCCCAGGATGACGTAGGGCCTGAACGTGGCGCCGATCTTCTCCTTGAGCGTGGTCTCGATGTCGATCCGCGTCAGCACGCCGAACCCATGCTGCTTCAGCGCCGCCACCGTCTTTTCAACCGCCTGCGCCAGGGGCACGTCGAGCGTCTTCGAAAAATAATAGCTCACCGGATTCTCCTTTCGATTCTGCCGGTGATCATCGCAACGCCGCCGGCGCCGCGGTAGCGTACAATTGGTCGCGACGGGGCTGGCGCGACAGGCGCGCGCTCAGTTCTGCGGCGCCGGGGCGCTGGCCGTGGTGGTGTCGGGCGGCGGCACGTCGGAGCTTTGCCGGCAGTCCACCAGCCAGATGTCGTAGACCGGATGGTCGATCGGGTTGAGTGCCGGGCTCTCGGCGAACATCCAGCCGGTGAAGATGCGCTGCATGCCGCCCTTCAGCGACACCTGGTCGACCTCGATGAAGGCCGAGGTGCGTTGCGTCTCGGTGGCCGGGCGCGTGTAGCAGACGCGCGGCGTCAATTGCAGCGCGCCGAACTGCACCGTCTCGTTCATGTAGACGTCGAAGGTCGTGATCCGGCCGGTGATCTTGTCGAGCCCGGAAAAGGCGGCGATGGGGTTGGAAATCATCTCGGCCGCCGCCGGACCGGCGGCGAGCAGCCCCAGCGCGGCGAGCAGCCAGGCGCGCATCGGCGGCGTCCCGGCTATTCCGGCGACCAGGCGTCGTAGTCGCCGGTCACGCGCGGGCGTTCGCCCGCCCTGGCGAGGCTGCCGCGCGGCCGGTAGGCCGCCGCCGTGCCGGTGAGGTTGGGCAGGTGCGGCTGCTCCCACTCGCGCGGCGCGTAGTCCTCGGGGCGCGGCGGATTGGCGGTGCGGTAGTGCATCCAGCCATACCAGCCGGGCGGGATGGTCGTGGGGTCGGCGGCGCCGCCGGCATAGACCACCATGCGCCGCTCCATGCCGTGCGGCCCGTTCGGCTTCCTGCTGCGGTAATAGCGGTTGCCTGCCGGGTCCTCACCGACGAAGACGCCCTGCGTCGCCACCCACAGCCGCGTGCCCCAGGTGTTCCCCCGCCACCAGGCGAAAATCTCGATGAGGAAAGCCTTGAAACCGCCCTGCACGATGCACTCCGTCGTGGAATCCGTCCCTCAGCGTCTAGCACCTGAGGCCGTGAAAACCTAGGGCTTCAGTGCCGCACGGCGCGCTTTCATGCCGCCGATCCAGCCCTCGAAGCCCGCCGGGTCCTCGCCCTCGGCAACGAAGATGTCGCGCCCTATGGTGGCGCTGGCGATGGCCTCGTCCAGCATCCCGGCATCCCCCGTCCGGTCGGCCAGCGCGTCGAGCGCCAGCGCCATGCTCTGGTGCAGCAGGGCGAAGGCGCGCGGCTGCGCGGCCGCATCGACACGGGCCAGCGCGACGCGGTGCTCCGCCACCGCCTCCCCGAGGATCGCCGGGTCCTCGCCCTTGAGGAAGGCCAGCGTCACGAGGCCGTTGGCGAGGCCGGTCTCGGCCGACAGCCATTCGGCCGGGTTCGCCTCCGGCGTATAGATTTCGAGCGCGGCGCGGAAGGCCGCGACCATCGCCTCCGCCGCCTCGGGGTAGCTCAGCCCGTTGGCGATGTCCGACAGTGCCACCGCCAGGTTGTTCTGCGTCATGGCCCAGATCTGCGGCGCCGCCGCACGGTCGAGGCTGGCCAGGACCTCCTGGTAGATGTCGGCGGCCGCGCCGATGCGGTTGATGTCACCGTCGCGCGCGCCGAGGGCGCGCATGGCCACGGCGCGGTTGATCTCGGCCATCGCCCAGTCGAGCGGCGTGCGTTCCCGCCGGTACTCCGTGAGCGCCGCCTCATAGGCGGCCAGCGCCTGCTCCAGCGCGTCCGAGTCCGGCTCGGCCTTGCCGAGCACCGACAGCGCGTTGCCGAGATTGCTCTGCAGCATCGCCCAGTCGAGTGGCATACGCGCCCGGCTGTTGACCTCGAGCGCCTGGCGGAAGGCGTCGATGGCCGCGCGCGTCAGCGTCAGGTCGCCGGTGCGGTCGCCCAGCACCTTGAGCGCGATGCCGAGGTTGTTCTGCGTCGTCGCCCAGTCGAGCGGCAGCGTCGCGCGGGTCCTCACCGCCAGTGCCGCGTGGAAGGCCGCGACCGCCGCGTCGAGCGTCTCCCGCCCCGTCTCGCGATAGCTGAGATCGACCAGCGCGATGCCGAGATTGTTCTGCGTCATCGCCCAGTCCTCGGGGGCGGTGTCGCGCGCGGACACCTCCAGCGCGGCGTGGAAGGCGTCGATGGCCTGCTGCAGCGTCGCGCCGTCGCCCGAGCGCTCGGCCAGCGCCAGGTAGGCGTTGCCGAGATTGTTCTTAAGCCCGGCCCATTCGGCCGGCCGCGTCGCGCGCGGCGCCAGGGCCAGCGCTTCCGTGTAGCCGGCCACGGCCGCGTCGAGCGGGCCGTTGAGGCCGCGCAGGTCGCCGTCGTTCTTGAGCGCCTGCGCCTCGTTCCATTTGTAGTGCAGCGCCGCCTCGTCGTCCCAGCGCCGCACCTCGTCATAGGCCTCGCCGAACATTTTCGCGGCCGTCTGATAGTCGAAATTGAGCGCCGCCGTCTCGGCGTGCTCGCCATAGGTCGCGGCGATCTCCAGCCGGTCGGCCTTGAGCTGGTCTTCCAGCCTGTCGCGCTCGCCCGACAGTTCGCGCGCCCGCGCCGTCGCCTGCTCGCGGAACTGCAGCGCCAGCGCGATGGCGCCCTCCTGCTGCGCCTCGTCGGCCAGCCCGGCGAGCCGCAGCAGCTCGGCATCCTGCACCACCGCGCCGGGCGCGCGCTCCTGGAACTCCCGGATCTGCCGCGCGCCGTCGAGCAATTGCCGCTCGAGCTGGGCCGAGCCGCCGGAAGTATCGACGCCCAGCACGCTCAGCATGCCGTAGAGCGCGTCGAGCGGTACCTGCTCGCTGGCCGCAACCGTCTCGACATAGCGCCGCGTCGCGTCGGGCGCCGTGGCGATGGTCAGCAGCAATTGCCGGCGCCCCTCGCGGATGGCGCGGCGGTCCGCGTCGTCCGCATCGGCCACGGCGGCGCCGAAGTTCAGCACGCGGCGCAGCGACGAGTTCACCCAGGGCAGCTGCCGTGCGCTGGTCTTGAGGTAAACCTCCTCGCTCACCATCGTCATCACGTCGGCGAAGCTGTAGCCGCCGGCGGCGAAGTGCTTGAGCAGCGCCGCCGCATAGGGGCTGTTGCCGCCGGGCGGGCCGTCGAGCGCCGGCTGGCCGGGACTCGCGGCAAAGCCGATGACCATGCCGAGGCTGTCGGCCGGCACGCCGGGCGCCGCCACCGGCGTCGGCCCGCGCATGGTGCCCAGCCCCGGGCCGCTGACGGTGAGCGGCGCCGCTTCGCCGGGCAGCGTCACGAGCTGGCCGGCGGGAAAGGCGTCGGTGCGGCAGGCATCGAGCAGCACGATGGTCACCGGCACGGTCCGCGCCAGCGCCCCGAGCAGGTCGTCCACGGCCACGAGGCTGGCGCCGGCGGCCTGCGGCGAGCTGAGGTCGGTATCGACGGGCAGCAGGTAGTTGCGCCCGCCCACCTCCACGCCGTGCCCCGAATAATAGACCAGCGCCACGTCGGCGCCCGCGGCATCGTCCACGAAGTCGGCGATCTCGTCGCGCAGCTTGTCGGCATCGGCGTCGAGCACGCGCGTCACGTCGAAGCCGAGCTCGTCGAGGAGGTCGTCCATCGCGCGCGCGTCGCGCTTGGGATTGTCGAGCCGGGGCAGCGCCGTGTAGTCGCTTTCGCCGACGACCAGCGCCACGCCGCGCAACGCCTCCGCCGCCGTCGCCGGCGACAGCAGCAGCACCAGCACCAGCGCCGCGCGGATCAGCGTTCTCACCGGCTCCCCCACTCCGTCCGGCCGGCATCATAGGCCCGGCATGAAGGCCCGGAAATGGCGCAATGGCGACGCCGCGGCGGCATTATCCGGTGGCGTCGAGAATGGCGCGCACCAGCGCCTCGGGACCATAGCCCAGCGCCGACGGCGTGAGCCCGAGCCGCACCACCACCAGCCCCGCCGAGGGAATGATGGCGACGCTCTGGCCGTCATGGCCAGCCATCCAGAACGTGTCGGGCGGCAGGCCGGCCGGCGCCGCCCCGTCGCTTTCGCGCGGACCCAGCACCCAGCTTTGCGCCTGCGAATAGCCGCCCGGCTTGCCGTTGCTGGCTCGCATCAGGGCGACGAAGCCTTCGGGCAGCAGCCGTTCGCCGTTCCACACGCCGTCCTGCAGGAGGAACAGTCCGAAGCGCGCCCAGTCGCGCGCCGTCGCGTACATGTAGGAGCTGCCGACGAGCGTGCCCGCCGCGTCGGCCTCCAGCACCGCGCTCGCCATGCCGAGCGGATCGAACAGCGCCGTGCGCGGATAGGCCAGCGCCCCCGCTTCGTCGCCCAGCCACGACATCCACAGCCGGCTGAGCAGCACCGCCGTGCCGCTCGAATAGTTGAACAGCCGGCCCGGCGCGGCCACGGCGGGGCGCGCGGCGGCGAACGCCGCCATATCGGGCTCGAGGAACAGCATGCGGTTGACGTCCGACACGTCGCCATACTCTTCATCGAAGGCGAGTCCGCCGGTCATCGCCATGAGGTCGGCGACACGGATGCCGGCACGCTCGTCCCCCGCCCATTGCGGGAACAGGCCGGCGGCGTCGAGCCCCTTGCCGGCCGCCGCCATCGCGCGGGCGAGCAGCGCCGCATTCACGGTCTTGGTCATCGACCAGCCGAGCAGCGGCGTGCCGCTGTCGAAGCCCGGCCCATACGCCTCGGCGAGGAGCTTGCCGTTCTTGACCACGACGACGGCGCGCATGTCGGGACCGATCAGCGCCGGCGTGGCGAAGATGTCGGCGATCGCCGGCGTCGCCGCCGTCTCGACGCGCGCCCCCGCCGGCCACATGGCCTCGCCGGGCGCGAGGGGCACCGTCGGCTCGGGCAGCGCCATGCGGCGCGCCGCCGCGATGTCGCCATCGGGCACCGTCGTGCAGCCGAGCCCGGGCCGGTGGATGGCGATGCCGGTGGCGAACAGGCCGAGCAGCCGCGCCGTCACCACGCCCTCGTCGCGGTCGACGCGCACCCGCACCAGCCGCAGCAGCGGATGGCCCGGCGCCTGCACGTCCGTGGCCAGCGTCGCCTCGGCGTCGCGGCCGGCAACGAAGACGTTGGAGCACACGATCTTGGCCGCATAGCCATCGGCGACGCGCAGCAGCTCGGGCGGCGCCAGCAGCAGGTAGATGGTGCCGCCGGCCAATACGGCCAGCATGGCACCGGCGAGCCGTCTCAGGATGCTGCGGATCATGACGCCCTCCCCCGCTCCATCGTGGCGCGCCACTACGCCATGTTTCGCGCGCCCGCCCAGCGCCTCTTCCCGCCTGTGGCAAAAAAACGGCTCTTGACACAGTCCGGCCGCAATGTGCGCGGGCGAAAATTTAGCTGCGACCCACCCTTAGCGTCAAAAGCCAAAGAATCGGATTTACTGAGCGCCGCGCTTCAGCTTGCGTTAACCTTTGATGACGCTTGCGGGTTATCCCCGCTATCCCCATATCCGACACAAGATTTTGGGACTACGCTGAGGGTCGGCACAACCTGTGGTGTGCCGGACGCAAAAATATGTGGGTGGCGCGCGTGCCGCGGCTGAGGCCAAATGCTTCGGCTGGCCCCTTGAGTCCCGAGTCTAGCGGCCTGCGCCCCACAGACAGTTTTTGACCGCACCCCGACTACCAGAGGCGAAGAATGCATATTGAACGTCGTTACACCGAAGCCGACAAGGGCGCCTATGCGGGCATCGAGTTCCGCTCGGCCACATCCGAGATTCGCAATCCGGATGGCTCGGTGGTGTTCAAGCTCGCGGGCTTCGACGTTCCCGCCGCCTGGTCGCAGGTCGCCGCCGACATCCTGGCGCAGAAATATTTCCGCAAGGCCGGCGTCGCCAAGGTGCTCAGGAGGGTCGAGGAAAACGACGTTCCCTCCTGGCTGTGGCGCTCGGTGCCCGACGACAAGGCGCTGAGAGCCCTGCCCGAGGCCGAGCGCTATGGCTCGGAAACCGACAGCCGCCAGGTCTTCGACCGGCTGGCCGGCACCTGGACCTACTGGGGCTGGAAGGGCGGCTATTTCGACGCCGAGGAGGACGCGCGCGCCTTCTTCGACGAACTGTGCTTCATGCTGGCGACGCAGAAGGTGGCGCCCAACTCGCCGCAATGGTTCAACACGGGCCTGCACTGGGCCTATGGCATCGACGGCCCCGGCCAGGGCCATTTCTACGTCGATCCGTTCTCCCACAAGCTGGTGCAGTCGAAGTCGGCCTACGAGCACCCGCAGCCGCATGCCTGCTTCATCCAGTCCATCGAGGACGACCTCGTCAACGAGGGCGGCATCATGGACCTGTGGGTGCGCGAGGCGCGCCTGTTCAAGTATGGCTCGGGCACCGGCTCCAACTTCTCGAAGCTGCGCGGCGAGGGCGAGCGGCTGTCGGGCGGCGGCAAGTCGTCCGGCCTCATGAGCTTTCTGAAGATCGGCGACCGCGCCGCGGGCGCCATCAAGTCGGGCGGCACCACGCGGCGCGCCGCCAAGATGGTGGTGGTCGACGTCGATCACCCCGACATCGAGGCCTATATCAACTGGAAGGTGAAGGAGGAGCAGAAGGTCGCCGCCCTCGTCACCGGCTCCAAGGTCGTCTCGCGCCACCTCAAGGCGATCATGAGGGCCGCCGTCAACTGCGAGGCCGACGGCGACGACTGCTTCGACCCCAACAGGAACCCGGCGCTGAAGCGCGAGATCCGCGCCGCCAAGAAGGCGGCGGTGCCGGAGA
>JBDHTK010000057.1:0-14519 GCA_039808625.1 Devosia sp.
GCCGCCACCTGGCGGTGCGCGCCGCCGCCGGTGCCAGCCGCGCCGCCGCCGCCGCCGCCGCGGCGCCGAGGCGCTCGCCGCGCACCACCAGCACGCCGCCATCGGGCAGCGCCAGGAACTTGCGCGGGCTGTAGCATACGAAATCGCCCACCGTGCCGATGTCGCCGACCGGGCGCAGCACATGCACGGCGTCCTCCATGAGCCGCGCCCCCGTGCGCGCGCAGAAGGCCTGCGCCCCGGCGCAGTCGTTCACCGTGCCGAAATAATGCACCAGCAGGAAAAGCTGCGGCGGCCCATCCGCGAGCAGCGCCGCGCAGGCGGCCCAATCGGGTCGCAGCGCCGCATCCACCGGATAGAACACCAGCCGCGCCCCGCCGGCACGCAGGTGGTGCAGCGCCCCGTCGCAGAAATAGTCCGGCACCCACGCGGTGAGCGGCCCCTTCACCTCCGCGCGCAGCACCTCGTGCACGATGGCGAGCGCCTGCGTCGCCTGCGACAGGCCGAACACCACGCCCTCGCCCTGCTGCCAGAGCCGCGCCAGCGCCGGCTCCAGCGTCAAGCGCCGCTCTCCCATCGGCCGCCCCTCAGTAACGTTGCGGCGCATAATTGCGCCAGAAGCGCAGCCGGAAGGCCGTAAGCTCGCCGGTCTTGAGCGTCGGCCGGCTGCCGCTGCCGCCGCCGTCCAGCTCGTGCAGCGCGGCGAAGAAGCGCTGGTCGCTGTCGTCCCACAGCCCGCTCAGGATCCTGTTCTTTTCGGGGTTCTCGCGCTGGCTGCGCATGTCGGGATTGAAATTGATCTCGAAGATCTGCGGCCGCCCGCCCACGACACCGATATCGGCCCGCCCATATTCTATGCCGGCTATGGCGAAGACGCGGCGCGCAACGTCGGCAAACGGATTGGTTTTCAGCACGTCGGCGTCATAGCGCGTGACGGCGTCGTCCACCGCCAGCGCGGTGGACCTTTTGACATACCAGTCCGCCGCATAGATCGACGGCGACGGGATGTAGTGCGCACCGACGCGGTATTCCGCCTGCTTGCAATAGAGCCCGCTCGCCATGGGCTCGGCGCAATATTCGATGATGACGAGGTCTTCGGGGACCTCGCCGGCGGCCACCAGCCGGTCGATCTCGGCGTCGAGCTCGGCGCGGCTCGCGAGCAGCCCCGTGAGCGGCGGCGTGCTCGTCGCATTGCGCCGGACGAGCACCGGATAGCGCTCGGGCCGTGCCGTCTCGGCGGCCAGATAGGCGTTGAAATCGTTGATGCCGGCATCGTGCAGCTGCCGCAGCAGCCGGTAGCGGCCCATGCAGATGGCCGGATCGTTGAGCGCGCGCCAGCCCGGCCCCAGGCCGTTGATATGCCGATAGAACTGGCCCGCCAGCCGGCGCTCCAGCGCGTCCAGCCGGTCGATGCCGATGAAGATGTAGGTGGCCGCCGGCAGCCGCGCCATGCGGAACAGCCAGGCATAGGTCCGGCACGTCCAGGCCGGCATATAGGCCTCGCGCCGCATGTGGCGCAGCTTGTGGGTCTGCCGGCGCGAGCCGATATAGATGATCATCGATCCTCCCCGATGCCGTGCACCCTATGTGCGGATCGGGGCGTCCGCAACGGTGAGAACGAAACGGAACAGCACGTCCCCCTGCCACCACATGGGGAAATTCGTGCCCCACTTGTTGTTGTAGAGGTTGACCCGCAGCCCCGCCGAAAAGTCGGGGATTTCAGGCTGGTAGGGCATGAACGGCGCCGCCGCCGGGGCGACCAGCGCGGCGTCGAGCAGGGCCAGCGTCAGCGGCCCGGCCCGCACGGCAGCGACCGCCTGCAACTGCCCGCCGCCGCGCCGCACGATGGCGCGGGAATCGTGCCACAGGCCCAGCTTGCTGAGGCTCCAGGCCGTCGCCCCGGCCGGCGTGAAGCGGAAAAAGCCGGCCTCGGGCATGCGATTGGCCGGCTTCTCGCGCAGCACGAGTGCGATCTCGACCTGCGCAGCGGATCGCGCAGCCATGGCGATCTCGACGCGCTTCGGCGCGCCCAGCAGGGCGTGCGCCTCGGCCGGCATCTCGCCCACCCCGATCCGCCCCATGGCGACGCCCAGATGGCGCGGTTCGAACGCCGCCGTCCGCGCCGTCTTCGCCCCCGCGAGACCCGGCTTGTCGTGGTCGAGGATGGCCCAGTCCTCGCGATGCTGCAGATAGGTGTCGAGATGCGTCTGCACCGCCGCCCAGTCGTAGCTCTCATGCGCGAAGCCGAACAGCACGCCGTCGCGCCCCGCGATCACCCTGCCCCCGGGGGTCGTGAGCGAGGCGACGGCGCCGGTCCCGGGCGACAGCGCCGCGACCCAGCCGCCATCCTGTAACTGCGTTCCAGCGGCCGGCACCGCCGGCGCCGGCAGCGGCTCCGGCGCGGCCGCCGCGCGGTCGTCTGCGTCGAGCGCCGCCACCGCCTCGTCGAGATAGGCGCGCTGCTCGGCCCAGGACTGCTCCGTATAGGCGAAGCGATGGTCGCTCGCCCGCAGCCGGTCGAGCGCGGCGCGGTCCCACGCCGTCTCGTCGCGCAGATAGGACTTGATGTCGACGCCCCAGGTGTGCTCGGGCACCAGCGTCAGCCCGCGCCCGAAGGCGCGGCGTGCCGGCGTCAGCGCGTCCTCCCAGCCATCGTAGAGCCGTTGCAGCGCGCGCAGACGCGCGAGCTTGTGCGGGTCGCTCGCCGCCCCGTGGATCCAGCTGTCGCCGATCTCGTCGGTGACGACGGGGAACTGCGCGCGCCGCGCCCACATCGCCTCCCCGAACGCATCGAGCGTCGAGGCGACGATCTCCGCCTCGGGCTGGGCGTGGCGCAGCCGGCGCAGCACCTCGACGGTCTGCGGCACGCTTTGCGGGCCCAGATTGTCGCTGGTATGGGCGAAGCTCAGCCCCACATCCGGCCCCGCCGGAAAGTCGGTGGCGCCGTAGGAGCCCTGGTACAGCACCACGATCTCGCTGCCGTCCGGCGCGCGCCAGCGAAACAGCGGCGGCACCTCGGGCACCGGGCTCGCCGTGTTGACGCCCAGGTGCAGGAAGCGCACGCCCGCGCCGGCCAGCAGCGGCACCATGCCGAGCGTATGGCCGGGCACGTCGGTCATCTTGGCGGCGGTGGTCTGGCGGCCGAAACGCCGATCCAGCTCCGCCGAAAAGCTCAGCCCCGCCCGGAACAGCGCCGGCGACATGAGCTCGGTATGGGTGGTGAAGGGCAGCGCGTGCCAGGCGATGAGCCCGCGCCCGATGGCCTCCTCGAGCCGCCGCACCGCCGCCCGGTCCTGCGTTTCGAGATGGTCCCAGATGAGCCACGCCCCGGTGGTCCACACGAAGGCCGGGCGCGCGGGGTCCTCGGCGAAGAAATGCGTGGCCGTGGCGATGGCCTGCGGGATGAACTGGCGGTGATATTGCGCCCGCACACGCCCGGCATGGTCGGTGAAGCCGATGTCGAGATGCGTCTTGAAGACGAGGTGGATGCGCGGCCGCGCCATGCGCGCTAGCCCACCGTGCCGCGCACGACGAGGCGGGTGTCGAGCGTTTCCTCGAGCCCCGGCGCGTCGGGCGCCGCGAGGCGCCTGAGGATCAGCCGCACGATGGCGCGCACGCGCTCGTCGAGATCGAACTTCACGGTGGTGAGGTTGTAGCTCTTCCAGTGCGACTGCGCGATGTCGTCGAAGCCCACCACCCGCACGTCCTCGGGCACTCTGAGCCTGAGCTCGTGGCGCAGCGCGTCCAGGGCGCCGAAGGCACCGAAATCGTTGGCGGCGAAGATCGCCTCGGCGCCCGGCCCGACGCGGAACAGGTCGATCGTCGCCTGATAGGCCGTGTCGTAGCTGAAATCGCCCGGCGCGATGACCGGCGCCGGCAGGCCGCGCGCCGCCAGCACCTGGCGCAGCGTGCGCTCGCGCGAGGTGTTGGCGCGCGACTTGTGCGAGCCGGAGAGATAGGCGACGCGCCTGACGCCATAGCCCTCGAGCAGCGCCACCGCCTGGTCGATGCCGGTATATTGCAGCACGTTGAGCCGGTCGTGCAGCGGATCGCCGCGCGCCGCGCCCGCCTCGCCCGGCAGCGGGTAGTCGATATAGATGGGCACCGCCCGGTCGAGCACGCGCGCCAGCGTCTTGGGCCGCACATTCTCGACGAAGGCGATCACCGAATCGGGGTTGAAGCCGCGCATATAGGCGAGCAACTGCTCGTCCATGCTGTAGTCGGTGCGCGTCTTGAACAGCAGCGTCGCGAAGCCCTCGGCCTGCAGCGCCGTGGTCAGCGCGTCGATCTCCTGGCTTTCCCAGTTGGAGCACACATCGGGCACGATCATGCCGACGAGGTGGGTGCGCCCGCTGACCAGCGCCCGCGCCGCCCGGTCGGGCGTGTAGTTGAGCTCGCGCGCGATGGCGAGGATGCGCTCGCGCTTTTCCGGCTTGAGCGAGGTGTGCGGGTTGAAGGCGCGCGACACGGCCACGCGCGAGACATTGGCCCGCTCGGCCACCAGCGCCGCCGTGGCGCGCCCCTGCGGGTGCTGCTGCGCCTCTTTCACACCCTGCCTCCAGTCCCGCATGTCGATGAAATCGTGTTCATTTTCTGGGCCCTGCGCCCGATCCTGTCAAGGCGATGCCCACAGGCGCGGCGCGCCGCCGTCATCGCTTTGTCGCATGATTCTGCACAGTTTCGGGCGCGTCGGAAGCGACGTCCTTCTCGCCCGCGAATTCTCCGCATTGACGAGAAGTGAAAACGTGTTCAATTTGACCGGGCCTGCGGTTGAGGGAGAGTGCTCCCCGTCGCGGCCAATCGGGCCACCGGGGAATTCGGGGCCACCATTCTGGGAGGTTTTGCGATGAGCATTCGTCTGCGCAGTCTAGCACTCGCCCTCGTTGGCACCGCGGCTCTCGCCGCGCCGGCCTTCGCCGTGGATCTCGACGTCACCTGCCGCTGCGTCATCGGCGGCGTCAACAGCGCCACGGCGCAATGGCTCGAAGAGAGCGTCATTCCTGCCTTCGAGGCGGCCAATCCCGACATCAAGGTCAAGCTCAACCAGTTCGGCGGCGAGGATGCCCAGCTCACCCAGCAGCTGGCGCTCGACTTCTCGACCGGCGCCGGCCCCGACATCGCCGGCTTCGACGGCTTCCTCATCCCCTCCTTCGCCGAGGGCGGCCTGCTGCGCTCGCTCGACGACCTGATCGGCCAGCCGGCGCTCGACTGGGAGGGCTGGAAGCACATCTCGCAGGGCATCCGCTCCATCATGTCCTACAAGGGCGAGACCTACGGCATCGGGCTCGGCACCGACGTGCGCATGATCTTCGCGCGCGCCGACCTGCTCGACGCCGCCGGCATCGACGCCGGGAGCTGGCAGCCCGCCTCGTGGGACGAGCTGCTCGACGCCGCCCGCAAGCTCAAGGCATCCGGCGTCGAGGCGCCGCTCCAGCTCAATGCCGGCGTGGCGATGGGCGAAGCCACCACCATGCAGGGCTACTGGATGGCGCTGCTCGGCACCGGCGAGGCCGTGACCGACGCCGACGGCAGGTTCATCGTCTCGAGCCAGGGCATCCTCGACACCCTCAACCTCTACAAGACCATCTATGTCGACGAGGCGCTCGGCGACCAGCGCGCCCAGCTTCTCGCCGATGGCCGCAACCGCACCTTCGCCAATTTCCGCGACGGCAAGACGGCGCTCCTCGTCGAGGGCGACTGGTTCTACCGCTCGGTGACGGCGCCGGGTTCCGAGTTCGAGGTCAAGGACCGCGACACCGTGATGAGCTGGGCGAAGATGCCGGCCGAAGCGCCCGGCAAGGGCATTCGCGGCCAGGACTTCGTCTCCATCTCGGGCGGCACGGGCTATGTCATCAACCCGCACACCGACGCCCCGCAGGAGGCCTGGAAGCTGCTCTCCTTCATGATGAGCCAGGAGCAGATGTCGGCCTTCCAGGACTACCAGCCGGGCATCCGCTCGCGCGACGACGTCGCCATCCCCAATTCGCCCTTCCTCACCGAGACCAGCCAGACGCTGCTGCCGCTCACCACGGCCCGGCCCAACGACTCCAACTACAACGCCGTGTCGCAGGAGATCCAGCGCATGACCGAGGCGGTGGTGTCGGGCGAGCTGTCGCCGGAAGAGGCGATGGCCCGCTACAAGGCCGCCGTCATCGCCATCGTCGGCGAAGCCGATACGGTGAGCCTGCTCTAGGGTCTCCTCCAGGCCCTCGCATCCGGCGCGTCCCCCGGGCGTGCCGGATGCCTCCAACGGACATCCCACCGCGAGCCGCCGGGACACACGATGACCGCCGATCCCCTCGCCGGCCCGCCGCGCCGGCGCCGCAACTTCGCGCTGCTGTCGGCCCGCGCCGGCGCCGCCTTCCTCACCCCCGCGGGGCTCCTGGTCGCGGTCTTCGTCATCGTGCCCTTCTTCTGGGTGATCTTCGTTTCCTTCACCAACCGCACTTTGCTCGGGCGCACCGCGCTCAATCCCGAATTCGTCGGCCTCGCCAACTACCTGACGCTGTTCGACCCGGCCACCTTCTTCCAGCGCGGCCAGTTCGGCTTCTCGCTCATCCTCACCACGCAGTTCGTCGTCGCCTCGGCGCTCATCGGCCAGGCGCTGCTCGGCCTGCTGCTCGCCTGGCTGATGCAGACCGTGCCGGCCTGGCTCAAGCGCATCACCGAGACCTTCGTCATCGCCGCCTGGATCCTGCCCGAGGTGGTGATCGGCTTCGCCTGGTTCGCCTTTCTCGACCGCGACGCCGGCACGCTCAACATGCTGCTCACCGGCCTCGGCCTGCCGGCCGGCGACTTCCTCCTGCAGCAGCCCTTCTGGGTCATCGTCGTCTTCAATACCTGGCGCGGCGCCGCCTTCTCGATGATGCTGTTCAACTCGGCCTTCTCGTCCATCCCGCCGAGCTACTTCCAGGCGGCGGACGTGGCCGGCGCCTCCTCGTGGCAGAAATTCAAGGATATCGGCCTGCCGCTGATCCGCGGCCATATCGTCACCGATCTGATCCTCATCACCATGTGGACCTTCAACACCTTCACGCCGTTCCTTCTGACCAATGGCGGGCCGAGCTACCGCACGGAGCTGGTGTCGATCTACAACTACCGCGTCGCCTTCCAGGATTTCCAGTTCGGCAAGGGCGCCGCCGTCGGCGTCGTCATGATGCTCATCAACCTCGCCTTCGCGCTGGTCTATCTGAGCCTCGGCCGCCGGAAGAAGGGGCGCTGACTCCATGCGGCTGACCCTCCCCGCCTTCTTCGGCCGCCTCGCCTTCTCGGCGCTCGCCGCGCTGCTCGGCGCCGCCTTCGCGCTGCCGCTGGTGTGGTTCCTGTTCGCGCCCTTCAACGCCCGCGCCGAGCTCGGCCTCGCCATCCCCGCGCCGTGGACGCTGCAGAACTTCGTGACGGTCTTCGGCAATTCCTATGCCGTGCAGGCGCTCGGCAACAGCCTCATCCAGGCGGTCGGCGGCGTCGTCCTCATCGGCGCCGCGGCGACGCTCGCCGCCTATGCGCTGAGCCGCTCGGCCATTCCCGGCAAGGGCGCCGTGACCTATGTGCTGCTCCTGTTCTCCTCGGTGGTGTCGGGCTCGGCCGCGATGGTGCCGATCTTCCTCATCGTCTCGGCGGCCGGGCTGATGGACACCCATCTCGCGGTGATCCTGACCTTTGCCGGCGGCCTCCTGCCCACCGCCATGTTCATCCTGCGCGACTTCATCGACTCGATCCCCAAATCCTACGAGGAGAGTGCCATGGTGGCCGGCGCCTCGCCGGTGCAGGCCTTCTTCGACGTGGCGCTGCCGGTGATCCGACCGGGCATCGTCGTCGTCGTGGTCTGGGGCTTCGTCAATATCTGGGGGAGCTTCCTCATCCCCTTCATCCTGCTGCGCTCGGACAAGTACATGCCGGCCTCGGTCGCCATCTACTCGTTCTATTCCGAGGCGGGCACCCCCATCGTCACGCTGCTGGCGGCCTATTCGCTGATCTACTCGCTGCCGGTCATCGTGCTCTACCTGTTCGTGAGCTGGAAGTTCGGCTTCCGCTTCTTCGGCGGCATCAAGGCATAGGCGCATGGCATCGGTCGAATTCAGCAACGTCAGCAAGCGCTTCGGCGAGTTCACGGCAGTCGCGGAGGTGAGCTTTGCCATCGGCGACGGCGAATTCGTGTGCCTGCTCGGCCCCTCGGGCTGCGGCAAGACCACCTCGCTGCGCATGATCGCCGGGCTCGAGACGCCCACCGCCGGCCGCATCCTGATCGGCGGCGCGGAGGTGACGCACCTGCACCCCAAGGATCGCAACATTGCGATGGTGTTCCAGGACTATGCGCTCTACCCGCACATGAACCTGAGTGACAACATCGCCTATCCGCTGAAGGTGCGCGGCGAGGCGGTGCAGAAGCGCCACGCCCGCGCCCGCGAGGTGGCCGACGTGCTCAAGATCGGGCACCTGCTCGACCGCCTGCCCAGCCAGATCTCCGGCGGCCAGCAGCAGCGCACCTCGCTCGCCCGCGCCCTGGTCTATCCGGCCCGCGTCTACCTCTTCGACGAGCCGCTCTCCAATCTCGACGCCAAGCTCAGGCTCGAGGCGCGCGGCTTCCTCAACCATCTGCAGCGCGACATGGGCATGACCGCCGTCTATGTGACGCACGACCAGGCCGAGGCCATGGCGCTGGCGACGCGCATCGCCGTGATGGACCAGGGCCGCATCGTGCAATACGCCTCGCCCATCGAGATCTACCGTCGCCCGGCGACGACCTTCGTCGCCAATTTCGTCGGCAACCCGCCCATGAACCTCATCGCGGTGACCGCCACGCCGGCCGGCGGCAGGCTGGCGCTGCGCGCCGACGGGCTCGCCCTCGCGCCGCTGCCCATGACCGACGCCATCGGCGCGGCGCTGCGGGCCGGCCCGCAGCTGACGCTGGGCGTGCGCCCCGAGCACCTCGCCATCGCCGCGCCCGACGCCGCCGGCACCATCACCGGGCCGCTCTTCGCCAACGAGAACATGGGCCCCGAAAGCCTCGTCACCATCGACCGCGGCGAGGCCGGGCGCGTCACCGCACGCATCTTCATCGACGACCATCTCGCGCTGGGCGAGACGGTGACGCTGGGCTTTTCGCCGGCCCATGTGCACCTGTTCGACGGCGCCGGCGCGCGTATCCCCGCCACCGGCGAGGCCGCCTGACATGCTGGTCCGCACCGTCCACGTCACCCGCGCCGACCAGGCGAAAAGCCCCTATTTCTACCTGCCCTTCGAGGTGCCGGCGGGCACGACCCGCATCGACGTGACACTGCGCTACGCCAGGGCCGAGGACTGCATCATCGACCTCGGCGCCTTCGATCCGCGCGACACCGGCTATCCGACGGAGGCCGGCTTTCGCGGCTGGAGCGGCGGCGCCCGCGACGCCTGTTTCATCGCCACCGACGACGCCACGCCCGGCTATGTCCACGGCGCGATCCCGCCCGGCATCTGGAACATCATTCTTGGCCTCTACAAGGTGCCCGAAGCCGGCGCCGACGTGACCGTCACCATCGCCCTCGACGCGCAGCCCCGGCCGCTCGCGCCGCAGCCGGCGCGGACCTTCCCGGTGCGCGCCGGCGCCGGCTGGTACAAGGGGGATCTCCACGCCCACACCTATCATTCCGACGCGCGCGGCGCGCCCGAGCTGCTGCACGCGGCGGCGCGGCAGGCCGGCCTCGATTTCCTCGCCGTGGCCGACCACAACACCACCACGCAGCGGCGCTATTTCCATCCACAGTCGAGCCCCGACCTGGTCTTCGTGCGCGCCATGGAGGTGACGACCGCGGTGGGCCACGCCAATGTCTTCGGCGTCGACGACTGGATCGACTTCCGCATGACGCGTCCCGCCGACGCCCACACCCTGGCGCGGCTGGTGCACGACAGGGGCGGGCTGCTCTCCATCAACCACGACAAGCCGACCATCCCCTGGGATTACGAGTTTCCGGCCGCCGACTGCCAGGAGGTGTGGCAATCGACCTGGCTCGCCTGGAACTGGGTGTCGCTCGAGCGCTGGCAGGCGCGCCTTGCCGCGGGAATGCATCTGTCGGCCATCGGCGGCTCGGATTTCCACCAGCCCGATCGGCTGCTGCCCGAAGGCCCGCTGGTGCTGGCGCGCCCGACCACGGTGCTGTTCCTCTCCGAATTGAGCGAGGCCGCCGTCCTCGCGGCGATGCGGGCCGGCCGCGGCTATGTCACCGAGAGCCCCTCCGGCCCGCATCTCGACATCGCCGTGGACGGCACGCCGATGGGCGGCACCGTGCCTGCGGCCGCCGCCGTGGACATCGCGGTGCGCGGCGCCGCCGGCGATTCCCTCGTGCTGATCGATGCCACCGGCCCCGTCGCCTCGCACACCATCGCCGGCGACGACTGGCAGGCGCGCCTTCCCCTCGCCGCCCCGCGCGGCTTCGTGCGCGCCGAGATCGTCGCCACGGCGAGCCGCGCCGCCCTGCTCGAAGACTTCACCGCCGCGCTGGGCGGCGCCGGCCTGCCATGGGCTCTGACGCCCACCATGCTGGCCGGCCAGCCCATTCGCCGCGCCCTCTCCAATCCGATCTACATCGAGTCCTGACCATGCTCATCGGCAACGCGCCCTGCTCCTGGGGCATCAACTATCCCACCGGCAACGCCTATGGCTGGCAGGCCTATCTCGACGAGGTGGCCGCGGCCGGCTATCGCGGCACCGAGCTCGGCCCCTTCGGCTTCCTGCCCAGGGATGCGGCACGGCTGAAGGACGAGCTGGCGCGGCGCGGCCTCACGCTGCTCGGCGCGACGCATGTCCACACCTTCGGCGACGCCGCCAGCAGGCCGGCCTTCCTCGCGACGCTGCGCGAGCTCTCGGCGCTTCTGGTCTCGCTCGGCGCCAGGCATCTCGTCATCATGGACGAGAGCAATTTCTATCCTCGCGAAGCGCCGGGCGTGCTCGACGAAGTGGGCTGGCAGGGCCTCGCCGACATGGTGCGCGCCGCCCTGGCGCTGGTCGAGGGCGAGTACGGGCTGAAGCTCAGCTTCCACCCGCATGTCGGCACCGCCGTCGAGAAGGAGCCGCAGATCGACCGGCTGCTGGCCGAGACGGACATCGATTTGTGCTTCGACACCGGCCACCACGCCTATTGGGGCCAGGACGTGCTGGCCTATATGGCGCGGGTCTTCCCGCGCATCGCCTACATGCATCTGAAAAATGTCGACCCCGCGGTGCGTGCCCGCGTGCTCGCCGGCACGCTGACGATGGACGCGGCGTTCCGCGCCGGCATCATGTGCCCGCTGCCCGACGGCGCCGTCGACATCCGCGCCGTGATGCGGCTGCTCGCGGCACGCGGCTTTGCCGGCCCCATCGTGGTCGAGCAGGACGTCGCCGACAACGCGACCGAAACGCCGCTCCAGCTCGCGACGCGCAATCTTGCCTATATGGAGGGCATCGCCGCATGACCACGCCCTTGAAGGTCGGCCTCATCGGGCTGGGCGAGGTCGCCCAGCTCATGCACCTGCCGCTGCTCGCCGACGACGCGCGCTTTGCCGTCGCCGCCGTCACCGACGTGTCGCCCGGCCTCGTCGCCCATGTCGCCGCGCGCTACGGCGTTGCGGCGCGCCACGCCGACGCCGCCGCGCTCATCGCCGATCCGGCGCTCGATGCGGTGTTCATTCTCACCCCCGACCACCTCCATGCCGAGCTGCTGGCCGAGGCCATCCGCTCGGGCAAGCACGTCTTCATCGAAAAGCCCGCCTGCCTCACCGCGGCGCAGCTCGAGCCGATCCTCGCCCTGCCGCGCCGCGCCGGGCAGGTGGTGTTCGTGGGCTATATGCGGCGCTTCTCGCGCCCCTTCCTCGAGCTGAAGAAGCGCCTGCCGCCGCTTGCGGCGATCCGCCATGTGCGGGTGCGCGACATCATCCGCGAGGCCCCCTTCTTCGTCGCCCAGACGCGCCACCTCTTCCGGCCCGCCGACGTGCCGCCGGCGCTGGTCGCCGAGGGGCGCGCCCGCACCGAGACCATGCTGCGCTCGGTGATGGGCGCGGACTGCCCGCCCGACGCGCTGCGCGCCTATCAGGTGCTGACCGGGCTCAGCTCGCACAGCTTTTCGGCCATGCGCGACCTGCTCGGGCCGCCGCATGGCGTGCGCTACGCCACCCAGCACAAGGGCGAGACGGTGCTCGCGCTGTTCGACTACGGCCATTTCACCGCGCTCTACGAGGCGGTGATCGACGACGTGTCGCGCTTCGACGCCGGCATCGAGGTGCTGACCCAGACGCAGCATTTCCGGATGAACTACGACACGCCCTATATCCGCAATCTGCCGACGCGGCTCGAGATCACCACCTCCAGCGACACCGCGACCGGCACCGAGATCGTCGGCCCGGTCTACGAGGACCCGTTCCGCATCGAGCTCGGGGCCTTTTTCGACAGCGTGACGACCGGCGCCCCCAACAGGACCAGCCTCGAGGATTCGCTGCTGGATCTGCGGCTGTTCGCCGAGGTGGCGCGGTTTTTCAGGTAGCTTGGGACTCTTCCTGCCGCTGCCCCACCCACCCTGTCATCGCGGGCGCGAGATCCTTGCACAGCGTCGTGCCGTTGCCCTCCGCCGCATATGGCGCGGCGCACGAAATTGCGCCGGCCGCATCATCCGGCGCTGGTGCGGTCCCCGTCGCCGTCGCTCTGGAAGGCGTTGAGGGTTGCATAGAGGCCGCCGCGGGCGACCAGCTCGCGATGCGTGCCCTCCTCCACCAGTCCGCCCTCGTCGACGACGACGATGCGATCGGCCTTGCGCACCGTCGCCAGCCGGTGCGCGATGACCAGCGTCGTGCGCCCGCGCGACAGCTCGCCCAGCGACGCCTGGATGAGCTGTTCCGTGGCCGTGTCGAGCGCCGAGGTGGCCTCGTCGAGGATGAGGATCGGCGGGTCCTTGAGGAAGATGCGGGCGATGGCGAGGCGCTGCTTCTGGCCGCCGCTGAGCTTGACGCCGCGCTCGCCCACCTTGGTGTCGAGCCCTTCGGGCAGGTTGGCGAGCATCTCGTCGAGCTGCGCCCGGCGCACCGCGTCCATGATCTCGGCGTCGCCGGCGCCCAGCCGCCCATAGGCGATGTTCTCGCGGATGCTGCCGCCGAACAGGAACACGTCCTGCTGCACGATGCCGATCTGGGCCCGCAGGGAGGCCTGCGTCATGTCGCGGATGTCGATGCCGTCGATGCTGATCCAGCCCGTGTCCGGCTCGTAGAAGCGCGGCAGCAGCGAGCAGATGGTGGTCTTGCCGGCACCCGAGGGGCCGACCAGGGCCACTGTCTCGCCGGCGCGCACGACGAGGTTCAGCCGCTCGAGCACGCGCCGCCCGCCGCCATAGGAGAAGCTCACGTCGTGATAGGCGATGGCGCCGCGCAGGGGCGGCGCCTCGATGGCGCCGGGGCGGTCGGCGATGTCGGGCGCCGTGTCGATCAGCGCCGTGAAGCGGCGGAAGCCGGCAAAGCCCTGCGGATAGCTTTCGAGCACCGCGGTGATCTTGTCGATGGGCCGCATGAACACGTCGATGAGCAGCAAAAAGCCGATGAAGCCGCCATAGGTGAGCGAGCCGCCGACCACGAACCAGGTGCCTGCCAGCATGACGACAAGCTGCAGGAGGCGCGTCGACAGATATGTGATGGTGATCGAGGCGGTCATCAGCCGGTAGGCGTCGAGCTTGGTGCGCCGGTAGCCGTCATTGTCCTTTTCGAACAGCGCCCGCTCGTGCCCCTCATTGCCGAAGGCCTTGACCACGCGGATGCCGCCGACGCTCTCCTCGACGCGCACGTTGAAGCGCCCGACCTGGCCGTAGATCTCCTGCCAGTTGCGGGTGAGCCGCGCCCCGTAGACGGCGGCGAGCCACACCACCACCGGCACGATGGTGAGCGTCAGCAGCGCCAGCTGCCAGTGGATGGCCAGCATCAGCGCCAGCGCGCCGAAGAAGGTCATCACCGCCACCAGGAGGTCCTCGGGGCCGTGATGGGCGACCTCGCCGATCTGCTCGAGATCCTTGGTGACATGGGTGATGAGCTCGCCCGTCTGCCGCCCGTCGAAGAAGCGGAAGCTGAGCTTGGTGAGATGCGCGAAGGCGATGCGCCTGAGATCGGTCTCGATGCCGATGCCCAGCACGTGGCCGAAATAGTTGACCACGCCGAGCAGCAGCGTGTTGACGGCATAGACGGCGAGCAGCCCCGCCGCGGCGACGAGGATCACCGGCCAGTCGGCGCTCGGCAGCAGCCGGTCGACGAAGGCCTGCACCGCCGTGGGGAAGGCGAGCTCGAGCACGCCGAGCACCACGGCGGCGCCGAAATCGATGAGGAGCAGCCGCCGATAGGGGCGATAATACTGGAAGAAGCGGCGGAGCATCGGGCCCTCTATGGCGGGCCCGATGGCCCTTGTCCTTACTTGGCGGCGTCGGCGAGGCCGGCGACGAACCGGTCGAGCATCCACGGGATGCTGAGCGGCGACGGCGCCGAGGTGGCCATCACATAGCTCTTGCCGGTGAGCCGCAGCATGCGGCCCTCGGCCA
>JBDHTK010000058.1:0-14383 GCA_039808625.1 Devosia sp.
CCGGAATGGGCCGAGGAGCGAGAGGGTTGCATGCTGGTGCTGATCCCGCTGGTGCGTGACCTGGGGTCGACGACGCGGATCAACGTGTCCGTCGATCTCGGCCTGCTGGAGGCCATCGACGCAGCAGCCAGGCAGCGGCGGCAGACGCGCTCGGCCTTCATCGCCTCCGCCGTGCGCAAGGAACTGCGCGCCTAACCCGCCCTCAGGGGAACAGCAGCACCTTGACGGCCAGCGCGATGGCGATGGCGATGACCAGCGGGCGGATGAGGCGGGCGCCGAAGCGGATGCCGGTCTGCGCGCCCAGGTAGCCGCCGGCGATCTGGCCCACCGCCATCGCCGCGGCGGCCGGCAGCACGACCTCGCCATAGGACAGGAACAGCACCAGCCCGCCCAGGTTGGAGGCGAGGTTGACGAGCTTGGTGTGGCCCACCGCACGGGTCACGCCGAGGCCGAACAGGGCAACGAAGCCCATGGTCAGGAACGAGCCGGTGCCGGGGCCGAAAATGCCGTCGTAGAAGCCCGTGACTGCCGCCATCACCGGCACGAAGGCGGCGAAGCCGAGCCGGGCGCGGCGCGCTTCGTCGGAGAGGCGCGGCGCGAACAGGAAGTAGCCGGCGATGGCGATGAGGGCGACCGGCACGGCGACGCGCAGCAGGCTGGTGTCGACGCGCGTCACCACATAGGCGCCCAGCGCCGAGGCGAGAAAGGTGCACACGAGCGCCGGGGCGAGCGGGCGCAGCGGCGCATAGCCCCGCCGCCAGTAGGTGACGGCGGCGATGACGGTGCCGACCACCGATTGCAGCTTGTTGGTGCCGAGCGCGGCGACCGGCGGCACGCCGGCGGCGAGCAGCGCCGGCAGGCCGATCATGCCGCCGCCGCCGGCGATGGCGTCGACGAAGCCGGCCAAAAGCCCGGCGCCGCCGAGCGCCACCAGCATCAGGGGATCGAGCACGGAAGCGGGCTCCGCTAGAGTTGCGTGGAGATGCCGGGCGGGATGCCGCCCATGATCGACAGCAGCGCCTCGAGCTGCGCCTTCTTCATCGGCGTCCAGTCGGCGGTGCGCGACACGAACAGGTGCGCCTGGCTGCGCATGATGACGCCGTCCTCGAGGATGCGCAGCGCGTTGGCGGCCAATGTCTCGCCCGAGGAGGTGATGTCGACGATGAAGTCGGCGGTGCCGGCGGCGGGTGCCACCTCGGTGGCGCCGGCGCTCTCGACGATGCGGTAATCGGCGATGCCGTGCGCGGCGAAGAAGCGGCGCGTCAGGTAGACATATTTGGTGGCGACGCGCAGCCAGCGGCCGTGGCGGCTGCGGAAATCGGAGGCGACGTCGGCGAGGTCGGCCATGTGCGTGACGTCGATCCAGGCGTCGGGCACGGCCACCACCACATCGGCGTGGCCGAACTCCAGCGGCTTGGCGAAGACGACGCTGTCGCCGCCGTTCTCGGCCGCCTCGTAGACGAGGTCGGAGCCGGTGACGCCGAGGTCGATGGCGCCCATGACGAGCTCGCGGGCGATCTCGGCGGCCGGGTAGAAGCGCACCGAGATCTGCGGCTGGTTCTTGATCGAGCCGACATAGGAGCGGGCGCCGCCCGGCCGCGCGATGGGCAGCCGCGACTCGCCGAAGACGCGGCGCGTCTCGCCTTCGAGGCGGCCCTTGGAGGGTACGGCGAGGACAAGCTGCTCGGCACTCATTTCGCCGCCTCCGCTTCGAGCCGGTCGGTCCACAGCGCGCAGCCCGAGGCGGTGACCGGTTCGGGCGCGCCGAGCCGGTCGAGTAGCCGGTCGTACTCGCCGCCCGAGGCGAGGATGGCGCCGTTCTCGCCGGTCATCTCGAAGACGACGCCGGTGTAGTAGTCGAGGCGCGGCGAGAAGCCGGCGTCGAAGATCACCTCGGCCTTGGGCGACAGCGCCGCCAGTGCCGCGGCGTGGCTGCGCACCGCGAGCAGCGGCGCCTCGATGTCGATGCCGGCGCGCGCGGTGAGCTGCCAGATGCGGTCGAGAGCCTTGCCGGCGCTGTCGGCCACCGCGAGGTAGTCGACCAGCAGCTGCACCATGTCCTCGGGGATGGGCGCGGCGTCGAGCGCCTGCCGTTCGAGATAGCGGTCGGCGATGTCCTCGGGCTGGCGCGAGCCGACGAGGCTGAGGCCGGCCGACAGCATGTTGTCGGTGACGATCTCGATGATGGTCTCGCGCGCGTCCGGCGCCGTGCCGGTGATGCGCGCGCCCGGCGCGGTGAGCCGGTCGATGAGGCGCTGCATGGCCACCGGCTGGCCGAAGCGGTGGCGGATGCGCGACTGCCATTGCGGCGAGATGCCCATCGCCGCGAGCACGCTCTCGAACAGGCCGACGCCACCGATGCGCACATTGGGCGCCGTCACGTCGTAGATGGCAAGGGCCCAGCGCGCGAAGGTCAGCACCTGGTCGAGCGCGGCGTTGGCGTCGGGCTGGCCGAGCAGCTCCAGCCCGGCCTGCACATATTCCATCGGAACGCCGTTCTCCTGGCGGAAGATGGGGCCCATGTAGGTGTAGGCGCCGGCCGTGCCCGACATGCCGTCGTCGAGATAGGACTTGGCGATGGGCAGGGTGAAGTCGGGGCGCAGGCAGTATTCGATGCCGTTATTGGCGGTGGTGAGCAGGAGCTGGCGGCCGAACTCCTCGCCGGCGAGGTCGAGGTAGGGCCCGGCGGGCAGGAGCAGCGGCGGCGTGACGCGGACGACGGTCTTGCTCTCGACCAGTCGGATCATCGCGGCGCGGCGCTCGCTCGGGGTCTTGACCATCACTCCGCCGTCCGCATCCGCGCCACGGCGGGGATTCTCGTCAGCTCGGCGACGAGGTCGGCGCGTGCCGCCGACCACTGGCCGGGGCGCTCGGCGACGTAGTCGGCGCGGCTCTCGATGGCCTTGGCCTGGGCCGCGCCGGCGGCGAGGTCCTTGATGGTGACGGTGCCGGCGGCGCGCTCGTTGGAGCCGACGATGACGGCGGCGGCGGCGGCGCGCCGGTCGGCATATTTCATCTGCGCGTTCATGCCCGAGCTGCCCAGATACATCTCGGCGCGGATGCCGGCGGCGCGCAGCTCGGCGGTCATCCTCTGGTAGTCGGCGATGGCGGCCGGGTCGCGGTCGAGCACCAGCACGACGACGGGGCCGGCCAGCGGCGCCGCGGCGAGGTTGCCGGCGAGGCGCAGCGCCGCGGCGAGACGCGACACACCGACCGAGAAGCCGGTGGCGGGCACCGGCTCGGCGCGGAAGCGCGAGACCAGGCCATCATAGCGTCCGCCGCCGCCGACCGAGCCGAACACCACCGGCTGGCCCTTCTCGTTGGGCACCTGGAACGTCAGCTCGATCTCGAAGACCGGGCCGGTGTAGTATTCGAGGCCGCGCACCACGGAGGGCTCGACACGGATGCGCTCGGGGCCGTACCGGGCCGCCGCGAACAGGGCCCGCATGGTGTCGAGCTCGGCGATGCCGGCATTGTCGGCGGGCGGGTTGCCGGCAACATAGTCGAGCACGATGCCGCGCTGGCGCGCGTCGAGCCCCGCCCCTTTGGTGAAATCGCCGCTCTCGTCCTTGCGGCCGTCACCGAGCAGCAGCTCGACGCCGTCGGTGCCGAACTTGTCGAGCTTGTCGATGGCGCGCAGCACGCCGAGCTTCTGGCCGGCATCGGCGACGCCCGCCGCCGCCAGCACACCGTCGAGCACGCGGCGGCTGTTGACCTTCACCACATATTTGCCGGCGAGGCCGAGCGCATCCATGGTGTCGGCCATCATCATGCAGATCTCGGCGTCGGCCTCGGGGCCGGCGGCGCCGACGGTGTCGGCATCGAACTGCATGAACTGGCGGAAGCGGCCGGGGCCGGGCTTCTCGTTGCGGAAGACATAGCCGGCGCGATAGGAGCGGAAGGGCTTGGGCAGCCGGTCGTAATTCTGCGCGAAATAGCGCGCGAGCGGCGCCGTGAGGTCATAGCGCAGGCTCAGCCACTGCTCGTCGTCGTCCTGGAACGAGAAGACGCCGGCATTGGGCCGGTCGGTGTCGGGCAGGAACTTGCCGAGCGTCTCGGTGTACTCGAGGAGCGGCGTCTCGACGGGATCGAACCCATAGCGCTCATAGACGCGCCGGATGGTGGCGATCATCGCGTCCGTCGCGGCAATGTCGGCCGGGCCGCGGTCTTCAAAACCACGGGGCAAGCGCGCTTCGATCAGCGAATTCCTGTCGGCCATAAGAGGGGGTCCCAAACGTGCGCCGTTCCTAACGGAATCGGCTTTTGCAGACAAGCTGAACGCATTTTTATGGTTCGCGCCCGGCAGTGTGGCGGCGCTGCCACACTTGGCAAGCTGCGTCAGCCTGCCGCAGATTCCGCTTGCGGCGCGCCGAAAGGGCGCCTATCAGCCCGCCTGCCGCAACACCAGCCCTGAAAGGGGGAAGCACATGACTGAGCTTTTCAGCACCTTCGCCCGTGGCCGTGTCGCGCCTTGGGGAGTGACTCGGGGCTGAGCCCCTGCCGGCCGCTGCGGCCGGCTTTCCCTCCCGTTCCAACCCCGCTGACGGCATCGCCGCGCTCTTAGGCCCCCGGTCGCTCGCGACCGTGGCCGCGGCGTAGCGCGCTCCGCATCCATCGCCAACCAAGGAGCCGGTGCGTCGCTGCGCCGGATACGAAGATGACTCTGTCGAACACCGCCTACAGCCTCGTTCCGTCCATTGCGCGCCGGGACCGCAGCACCGCCGGCCGGCTGCTGTCAGCCATCCTGTCGCAATGGCCCGAACGGACGCGGGGCTCGCCCCCGCTGCCCAACTATCTCAGGCGCGACATCGGCCTCGAGCCCCTCGAGCCGTCCCGCAAATACTGGGACATCCGCTAGGCCTGGACGGGTCGCCGCAAGGCGGCCCGTTCGCTTTCGCAGCGCTCGCGGCAGGCGCAATGGGCATAGTGGTCGTTGACGAGACCCATCGCCTGCATGAAGGCGTAGCACGTCGTCGGCCCGACGAAGGTGAAGCCGCGCTTGCGCAGGTCCCTGCTCAGCGCCAGCGATTCGGCGGTCTGGGCCGGCAGGCCGTCGCCGGCGACCGGCACCGGACGCGGCGCCGGCTCGAAGCGCCAGATATAGGCGGCGAAGCTGCCGAACTCGCGCTGGATTTCGAGCGTGCGCGCGGCGTTGTTGATGGTCGAGGCGATCTTGCCGCGATGCCGGATGATGCCGGGATCGGCGAGCAGCCGCACGATGTCGGCCTCACCCATGCGGGCCACGCGCGCCGGCTCGAAATCGTGGAACTGCTGGCGGAAGCGCGGGCGCTTCCTGAGCACGGTGAGCCAGCTCAGGCCCGACTGGAAGCCTTCGAGGCAGAGCTTTTCGTAAAGCCGCGCGTCGTCGGTGCCGGGCTGGCCCCATTCCTCGTCGTGATAGCGCAGATTTTCGGCGTCGCTCCCGGCCCAGGCACAGCGCTCCATCGCTTTACTCCTTCGCAACCATGCGGCGCGGCAAAGGCTTAACCATGCGGCTTCACCGCCCGTTCGCCGCTGGGTGCCACACTGCCGGCTCTCCCGCAATCGAGCAGGATGTCTGCCATGCCGCGCCCCGTCCGCACAGCCCTTCTCGCCATCGGCTTCGCCTTCGCCGCGCTGGCCCCGGCGCTGGGCGCCGGCGCCACCTACGCGCCGCCGCCCGGCATCACGCTGGTGAGCGGCAGCCCGGCCAATTTCCTGCAGCTCAAGGCACCGAAGAAAGTGCGGCTCGACCCGCGCTTCATGCGCCAGATCGTGCCGCTGCGCACCGACGAGGCGGCCGGCACGATCATCGTCAACACCTCGGAGAAATTCCTCTATCTCGTGCTCGGCAAGGGCAAGGCGCTGCGCTACGGCATCGGCACGGCGCGCGACGGCTTCGAGTGGAGCGGCACGCACAGGATCACCCGCAAGGCCGAGTGGCCCGGCTGGACGCCGCCGGCGGAGATGAGGAAGCGCCGCCCCGACCTGCCCGCCCACATGCCGGGCGGGCTCAACAACCCGCTGGGCGCGCGGGCGCTCTATATCGGGGCGACGCTCTATCGCATCCACGGCACGAACGAGCCGTGGACGATCGGCGGCGACGTGTCGTCGGGCTGCATCCGCATGGTGAACGACGACGTCGTCGATCTTTACGCGCGGGTGAAAATTGGCGCCAAGGTCATTGTCCTTTAGTTAGGAATTTCCGGCATTCTCGGGGCTCCCGAGGCCCGGAATCCGGCACATGCAGCGTTTCGTCGAGCTCCTTTCGCGCTTCCACAGGGACGAGCGCGGCGTGTTCATGGTGATTTTCGCCGTGCTCGCCCTGGTGCTCATCGCCACCTCCGGCGCGGTGGTCGACTTCACCTATACGCAGCAGGCGCGCACGCGCGCGCAGACGGCGCTCGACGCGGCGACGCTGGCGCTGCAAAGCAAGATCAAGACGCTCGACAACGCCACGCTCAAGGCGCAGGCGCAGGAGATCCTCGACGAGCGGCTGGGCGACGACACCATCACCGCCGTCATCGATTCCGCCACCAAGAACCTCACCGAGGGCAAGCTCAACATCCAGGCGCATATCGTGGTGCCGACCGCCTTCGTGCAGCTCGTCGGCGTCACCAGCATCACTTCGGTGCTGCAATCGGAGGTGACGCGCTCGTCGAGCGACCTCGAGGTGGCGGTGTCGCTCGACGTCACCGGCTCGATGGCGGCGACGACCGACAAGCGGGGCAACATCACCTCCAACAAGATCGGCGACCTGATCGACGCGACCAACGACCTGATCGACCTGCTGGTGCAGACCGTGCAGGAGCCGACCTACTCGAAGATGGCGATCATCCCGTGGTCGGCCGGCGTCAATGTCGGCTCGACCTATGCTGCGAGCGTGCGCGGCACGCCCGACACCACCACCAAGGCGATCACCGCGGCGTCGTGGGCCTCGGGCTCGTCGAAGTCGGTCGGCGGCGTGACCCTGGGCAGAAGCAGCACCACCATCAGGAGCAGCAGCCACGGCTTTGCGACCGGCGACACGATCTACATTTCGGGAATTTCCGGCGTCGCCACCGGCCGCCGCAATTCGACCACCTGCATTAACAACGCGGCCTATGTGATCACCAAGGTCGACAACAACAACTTCTCCATCCCGCTCAACACCAACAACTGCACCAACTACAGCAGCGGCGGCACGCTGCAGAAGTGCCAGGTGGCGAAGTGCGAGATGGTCATCACCGCAACCGGCCACGGCTACAAGAACGGCGATCCGATCCATATCGCGGAGGCGAGCTGGCTCAAGACGCAGCCCTCCGGGGGCTATTTCGTCGCCAATTCGACCACCAATACGATGTCGCTGGAAGGCTCGTTCGGCCCGAGCGAGGACAGCTACAAGGCGGGCGGCAAGATCTGGTGCGGCAGCTATGGCTGCTCCTATCGCACCTTCTATGCCGCCGACGGCAGTATCAACAGCTATGCGCTGACCACCTGCGTCAGCGAGCGCACCACCGCGCCCTATACCGACGCGGCGCCGAGCACGACGCTGCTGGGCATGAATTACGGGCCGAGCAGCCAGTGCATCAGCCAGACGATCCAGCCGCTCACCGCCGACAAGGACAAGCTTCACGCGCTGGCCAACTCGCTGGTCGCCAGCGGGTCGACGGCGGGGCACCTCGGCCTCGCCTGGGGCTGGTACATGATCTCGCCGAACTTCGGCTATCTGTGGCCCACGGCCAGCCAGCCGGCGGCCTATGGCACCACCAACCTCATCAAGGCCGTGGTGTTCATGACCGACGGGCAGTTCAACACGCCCTATTGCTCCGGCGTCATCGCCGCGGACGGGCTGAGCGGCAGCGGCGGCGCCAACACCCACATCAACTGCAACGCCCCCAACGGCGCCTCGAAGGCGCAGGCCGAGCAGCTGTGCGACGCCATCAAGGCGCCGGACAACAAGACGCTGCTCTATGTCGTGGGCTTCGACCTCGCCAGCGACACGACGACGCTCGAGTTCCTGCGCGACTGCGCCACGGCGCCCGAATATTTCTTCCAGGCCGACAGCGGCGCGGATCTGCGCACCGCCTTCGCTGCCATCGCCCAGAGCCTGTCGGACCTCAGGCTGTCGAAGTAGAGGGCGCGGCCAGAACGAAGCGCCGGCCGCCCGGAAAACCGGCCAGCGCAGCGCGCTGCTCGCTCAGGGTCAGGCCGACGAAGCTGACGACGAGCGGCGCTTCGGGCGCATCGTGGGCCGGCACGCGATCATGGCGACGCGGCACCGCCGTGTCGTTGGCGGCGCGGAGCCGGGGCACGAGAGACGTACTGATCACCATTCGGGGGCGCATGAGGGGTCCTTTCGCTGCGAAGAGAACGCCGCGGCGGCCCGCGGGTTTCGACACGGCCTCGTGAAACCGCCGCGTGGCCCGGCGCGTTGCCCGTCCATGCAAACCCCGTGCAGGAGGCCGCAATGACCCCGGTCCTCGCCTATTTCTGGCGGCACCCGCGGCGCACCGGCTTCATCGTGCTCAACGTCGTGGTGCTGGTCGCCTTCGTCGCCTGGGCCGGCTTCACCGCCGAAATGAGCACCGAGGGGCTCGGCGGCATCCCGAACGTCATGCTCGGCTATACCGGCCTGGCGCTGCTCGTGGTGCTGTGGGTGGCCGCCTGGCTCGCCTGGGGCTGGCTGGTGGCGCGCCGCCGGCTGCGCAAACCGTAGCGCGCACCGCTAGCCGGCCCGCGGCCCGCCGTCCTCGAACCGCCACAGCCGCCCGACTTCCAGGTCGTATTCGGCGGGGGAGAAGCGCAGATAGCCGGCGCCGGGCGCGAAGGTCATCTCGCCGAAGCGCGGACCCGCAGGCAGGTCGTAGAGGTCGATGCGCACAAAGTCCCAGCCCTCCGCCAGCGCCTCGGCCACCTCGAGCATCTCGGCGAAATGCTGCGGCGGCGCCAGGTCTTCCTCCACGCGCGGGTAATTGCCGATGACGAAGGGCAGGCGGCGCCAGTCGCGATCATGGAGGACCTTGCGGCGGTCGCCGAAGCGGTCGACATCGACCTGCACGAAGGCGGCGCGGCCATGAAAGACGAAGACCTTGTAGTCGCGGAGCTCGTGCGGCTCGGCGAGCAGCGGCTCCACCAGAAGCTGCGGCACGATCAGCCCGTACCAGTGCTCCTTGTGCCGTCCGCCATGCGGGGCGCGCAGCCATCCGCCGGCGCGCCGGCGGATGGCGGGCCAGTCGGCGGCCGCCTTGTCGCGCACGAAGACGTTGCCGCCCGAGCCCTGGTTGGCCTTGACGGCGAAGCCTTGCGGCCAGTCCGCCGCCGGTTCCGGCGGAAGCACTGTGCCGTGCCAGAGCGTCGGCGTCACATAGCGCGGCCCGAGGCGGTCGCGGACGAAGTCCTTCACCAGCAGCTTGTCGGAGCGCAGCGCCATTTCCGGGAAGCGGGCGCCGGCGAGCTTTCGCCGATGCACCTTATCGTTGAACGCCTCGCCGGCGGCAAGGTCCACGAAGCGGCCGAGCGTGCGGCGCGCCTGCACCTGGATGGCCCAGCTGTCGGGGGCCCTGTCGAGGGCCCAGACATAGGGCCGGCGAAGAAGGCGCTTGAGCATCGCACCGAGGCAGTTCGACGACGTGGGAAACGCAGCCTCCGGGCATCGAGATGGTACCGCCTCCCCGGCTCGAACGGGGGACCCCCAGATCCACAATCTGGTGCTCTAACCAGCTGAGCTAAGGCGGCCCGGGCTGCGAGCGGACGTATAGGGCGGGCGGCCGGGGATGACAAGGCCCGGCACGCGCCCCGCCGCGCTTAACCACGATGGCGTTTGACTCGCGCCCCGGCGCCGGCAAATCTGGACCGTTTCGGGGCGGGGCTATATTTAGGACAAGATTAAGTTCTGGGTGCGGATTGTGCCGATCCGGCACATTTTCGGGGTGTTGTGCGCGTGGATGCAGAGTGGATCACATCGCCGGCGGCGCGCCGCATTCTCGTCCACTTCGCCGATCCGCGCCCGGCATGGCTGTGGGCCCATGACGGCGACACGCTGCTGTGGCGCAATCCGGCAGCCAAGCTGTTCAACGGGCGCATCAAGAAGCACGGGCTGAAGCTGTCGCCCGGCGCGGTGCCGATCAAGGGCCAGGTGGCCCGGCTGATCCGGCTCGGCGCGATGGGGCGCGCCAGCCTCAGCCGCGTACAGATGCTGGCCGGCGACAAGCCGCTGTCGGTCACCTGCAGCTGCACGCCTCTGCAACTCATCGACGGCGAGCTGGCGCTGCTGCTCGTGGCGCTCGACCCGGTGCCGACCGAGCTGCGCGAGGCGGCCGGCGGGCTCGTGCCCGACGCCATGAGCGAGGCGCTGTTCCCGGTCGGCGTGCCCTACCGCCTCGTCGGCCCCGAGGCGGCGGACGACAGCGGCGGCGTGCGGCTGGCGGCCGGCCCCGACGGCGCGACGCTGGTGTTCGGCACCGCCGAGCCGCCGCCCAGCATCGCCGAGGTGCGGGCCGAGGAGGGCATCGGCGCCGAAGACCCGCCGCCGGCCGAAGACCCTGCGCCCCCCGCCGAAGAGCCTGCGCCCGCGGCAGAGCAGCCGGAGGAGCCCGGCGCGCTCTCGGCGCTGTTCGACAGGCTGGCCGACGACGCCGAGCTCTATACGCCGCTCGGCGCCGCCGACGAGACGTTTGCCGGCGAGCCGCCGGCCCCCGATCCCATTGCCGACGTCATCGCCGCCGAAGAGGCCGAGCCGCCCGCGGCGGAGGCACCGGAGGAGGCACCGGAGGAGGCACCGGAGGAGGCACCGGAGGAGGCGCCGCCGCACACCCACTGGCAGATCACCGGCCGCGGCTTTCGCGCGCTGCCGCCGGCACCGGAGTCCGAACCGGCGCCCGCGCCTGAAGCCGAGCCGCCGGCCGCCGCCCCGGAGGCCGGCGCCGACCTCGATACGGACACGGCCGACCGCGTCACCCGCTACAATTTCGAGGAGCTGGGCCGGCTGCTCAGCGACCGCGTCGCCGGCGAGCCGCCGGCCGCGGCCGAGCCCGACGCGCCGCCGCCCGCCCCCCCGTCGGGCATCATCAACCTCAATGCCGAGACGCTGGTGCTCAACCGGCTGCCGCTCGCCATCCTCGTCTTCCGCGACCAGCAGGTGCTGTTCGCCAACCGGGCGCTGACCGACCTGCTCGGCTATGACGGCGTCGGGCGGCTGCGCGAGGCCGGCATCGCCGCGATCTTCCCCAGCGGGGACGCGGCGCATGCCGGGCCGGTCAACCGCCTCGTGCGGCGCGACGGCACCGCCCTCGCCGTCTCGGCCCGGCTGCAATCGGTGAGCTGGCAGGGCCGCGCGGCGCTCATGCTGTCGGCCAGCGGCGCCGAGCCGGCGACCAGCCACGAGGGCGCCATCCGCGCCTTCGCCGAGCTCGCCGCGGCGGCGCGCGAGGAAGGCTTCATCGCCGCCGACCGCGCCGGCATCGTCACCGCGGTCTCGGGGACCGGGCGTCTCGTGCTCGGCAAGGAGGAGCCCGAGCTCGTCGGCAAGCCGCTCGCCACGCTGGTCGGCCGTGCCGACCTCGCGCCGCTGCGCACCTTCCTCGAGCAGCCGGCGCGCTTCGCCGAAACCGCGCGGCCGGCGCTCGTCGTCGGCAGCGACGATGGCGGCGCCGAGATCGCCCTTTTCGCCGAGGGACAGGCCGGTATCGTCTCGGGCTATTTCGGCTTCATCCGCAGCCGTGCGCCAGCGCTGCCGATCGCTGCCGAGGACACCGCCGATCCGGGCCTGCTCGGCCGACTGAGCCGCGGCATCCGCCGGCCGCTCAACACCATCATCGGCTTTGCCGACCTCATCCGCTCGGCCGCCAGCGGCGCCGGCCCCGACGACCGCACGGCCGAATATGCCGGCGACATCCGCACCGCCGGGCTCGAAATCGCCGTGCTCGCCGACGAGCTCGACGATTTCACCCGCCTCAAGGAAGGGCATTACGCGCCGCGCCCCGCCGATGTGGATCTCGGCGCGCTGCTCGAAAGCTCCATGATGCGCGTGCGCGCGCAGGCGGGAGCGGCGCGCGTGCTGGTGCGCAGCGCCATCTCCGAGCGCCTGCCGCGCATCCGCGCCGACCGCGCCTCGCTCGGCCAGGCGCTGCTCAACCTGCTCGCCAGCGCCATCGACCAGACGCCCATCGGCGGCTCGGTGATCCTTTCGGCGCAGGCCGGGGAGGACGGCAGCATCGCCATCCATGTGCGCGACGGGGCGCAGAACGGCACCGACCTGGGCGAGCGCTTCGTCGTCTTCCGCGACGGCGTCAGCAAGGACGGCGAACAGCTCGCGCCGGTGCGCTCCAGCGTCGGCCTCGCCCTCACGCGCTCGCTGCTCGCCGTCAACGCCTGCTCGCTGTCGGTCGATCCGACCGTGGGTACGGGAACGCTGTTCTCGCTGCTGATCCCGGCCGAGCTCGTCGCCAAGCCGCAGCGCCTATAGTGCTGAATTCGTTCCGGTTTTGCATCGCAGGCTGGAACCGTTCAAAACATCTAAGCGATTGAGTTTGCAGCATTTCTTGACTTCCTCGCGAAGACGCGCGATGACCCGCGGCATGAACCGCGCGCTCCTTGCCCTGCTGCTGCTCGTCCCGGCCCCCGCGTTCGCGCAGGCCGACATCGTCAACGTCTACTCGTATCGCGAGCCGGGGCTGATCCAGCCGCTGCTCAACCGGTTCAAGGAGGAGACGGGCATCGCCGCCAATGTGCTGTTCGCCGGCGACGGGCTGATCGAGCGCGTGGCGGCCGAGGGCGACCTGTCGCCGGCCGACATCATCCTCACCGTCGACATCGGCAACCTCGCCAACGCCAAGGAGCTGGGCGTCACGCAGGCCATCGACACGGCGGCGCTCGCGCGCGTGCCGGCCGCCTATCGCGACCCCGACGCGCAATGGGTGGCGCTGTCGCTGCGCGCCCGCGTCTACTACGCCAGCACGGCGCGCGTCAGTGAAACGTCGCTCTCCTACGAGGACATCGCCAGGCCGGAGTGGAAGGGGCGGCTGTGTACCCGCTCGGGCCAGCACGTCTACAATATCGGGCTGATCGCCACGCGCATCGCCCATTGGGGGGTGGACAGGACGCGCGACTGGCTGGCGGCGGTGCGCGACAACCTCAACGGCAAGCCCACCGGCGCCGACCGCGACCAGGTGAAGCAGATCTACGAAGGCTCGTGCGACCTCGCCATCGGCAACACCTATTACATGGGGCTGATGCTCAACAACGAGGTGGAACCCGAGCAGAAGGACTGGGCCCATTCGGCGCGCATCATCTACCCCGATGCCGATGGCGACGGCACGCAGGTCAACGTCTCGGGCGCCGTCATCACGCGCTACGCGCCGAACCGCGCCAATGCCGAAAGGCTCATCGAGTTCCTGCTCTCGGACGAGGCGCAGCAGCTCTATGCCAACGGCAATTACGAGTTTCCCGTGGTGCCGGGCGTGCTGCCCTCCGCGCAGGTGCTGAGCTGGGGGACGCTCAGCGCCGACCCTACGCCGCTGAGCGAGATCGCGGCGCACCGCAAGGAGGCCTCGCAACTGGTGGACGAGCTGCGCTTCGACGACGGGCCGCAGAACTAGCGCGCCGCGGCCGAAGGTGCGCAGCCACCGCCCCACCCTGCCGGTCGGCGCCGTGGCGCTGGTGCTCGTCATGGGGCTGCCGATCCTGTGGCTCAGCGGCAGCGCGCTCACCGGCAGCGCGACCGGCGGCGGCCTTGCCGCGACCATGCTGCCCGTCGCGCTGCGCGATACCGGCCTGCTCATGGCGGCGGTCGGCCTGCTGTCGGCGGTGCTCGGCTTTCTCGCCGCCTGGGCGGTGAGCCACTACGAGTTCCCCGGCCGCGGCGTGTTCGACTGGGCGCTGATGCTGCCGCTCGCCATCCCCACCTACATCGCCGCCTATTGCTACACCGAGCTGCTCGACTTCACCGGGCCGGCGCAGCAGCTGGTGCGGCGCCTCACCGGCGGCACGCTGGCGGGCGACTACTGGTTTCCGCCCATCCGCAGCTTCGGCGGCGGCGTCCTCGTCCTGAGCCTCGTCCTCTATCCCTATGTCTACGCCGCGTGCCGGGCCTTCTTCCTCATGCAGTCGGGCACCACCCATGCGGCGGCGCGGGTGCTGGGCGCCGGGGGAGTGCGCACGCTCCTCGCCGTGACGCTGCCGCTCAGCCGGCCGCCGCTCGTCGTCGGCGCCACCCTCGCCATGATGGAGGTGGTCAACGATCTCGGCGCCGTGCAGTATTTCGGCATCAACAGCCTCACCGCCATCATCTACGCGACCTGGATCAACCGCTCGAATTTCGGCGGCGCGGCGCAGCTTGCCGTAACCATCGTCCTCGTCATCGCCCTGCTCGTCCTGGCCGAGCGCGGGGCGCGGCGCGCCGGCGTCACCACCGCGGCGCGCGACA
>JBDHTK010000059.1:0-14315 GCA_039808625.1 Devosia sp.
GGCGCACGATCTCGGTCGCCACCTTGAGGATGGTCTGGGCGCGCTGGTCGAGGCTGCGCGTCAGCCAGTTGGCCGTCTGCAGGCAATCGACGAGAAAGCTCTTTTCGCCGGCATCGCGCGTGCGCGCCGACACCTGGGCGTAATAGGCGCGGTTGACGAGGACGCGCGGCAGCACCTCGGTGTTGAGCTCGACGTGCCAGCCCGCCGGGCCCTCGCGCACGAAGACGTCGGGGACGATGGCGGCGGTGGGCCCGTGCGCGAAGGCGCGGCCCGGCTCGGCATCGAGCGCGCGCAGCTCGGCCAGCATGTCGCGCACGTCCTCGCGGTCGCAGCCCAGGGTGCGGGCGAGGCCGGCGAGGTCGTGGGCGGCGACGAGGTCGAGATGGGCGAGGAGGCCCTGCATCAGCGGATCGAGCCGGTCGCGCTCGGCCAGCTGCAGGGCGAGGCATTCGGCGACCGAGCGGGCGAAGAGCCCGGTCGGCTCGAGCGTCTGGAGCTTGGCGAGCACCGCCTCGACCGCCGCCGGGCTGGCGCCGAGCTGCGCCGCCACGGCGGCGGTGGAGACGGCGAGATAGCCGGCCTCGTCGAGCCCGTCGGCGAGGAAGCGGGCGATCAGCCGCTCGGCCGGATCGGCGAGGAGCAGGCCGATCTCGTCGCCCAGGTGCTCGGCAAGGGTCTTTTCGGCGGCGACGTACTGGTCGATGTCGGGCGCCTCGCCCTCGCCGGTGCCGCTCCGGCCGAGGCCGGCGCGCTCCTCGGGGAAGACGTTTTCGACCTCGGTGTCGTAGCTGCCGGCGATGGCGTCGGCGGTGGGCGCCGGGCCGGCGGCCGGCGGCGGCTCGAAGGGGCTCACCGGCGGCAGCGCCTCGTCCGGCTCGGCGGCCTCGCCCACCTCGTCGCGCTCGAGCAGCGGGTTGGCGAGCAGCTCCGCCTCGACGAAGGCGTCGAGCTCGAGATGGCTGAGCTGCAGCAGCCGGATCGACTGCATGAGCTGGGGCGTCAGCGCCAGGCCCTGCGACTGCCGGACCTCGAGCCGTGGCGTCAGCGCCATGCCGGTTCTTCCCTGATGCGCATGGGGAGAGTCATGACGTATTCGCGGGAGAGGGGCAAGAAGCGTGCCAAGAGGGGAAGCGCGCAGCGAGTCGGCTCTGCGCCGCTCACACCGCGAAGCTCTCGCCCAGATAGACGCGCCGCGCTTCGGGGTCCGCGGCGATCACCTCGGGCTTGCCCTGGATCATGACGCGGCCGTCATGGATGAGGTAGGCGCGATCGACCAGCGACAGCGTCTCGCGCACGGCGTGGTCGGTGATGAGCACGCCGATGCCGCGAGCGGTCAGTTGCCGCACCAGCGCCTTGACCTCGGCGACGGCGATGGGATCGACGCCGGCGAAGGGCTCGTCGAGCAGCATGAAGATGGGATCGCTGGCGACGGCGCGGGCGATCTCGACGCGCCGCCGCTCACCGCCCGACAGCGACAGGGCGCTGGCCCGGGCGAGATGGGCGAGCCCGAACTCCTCGAGCAGGGTGGCGAGCCGGGCGAGGCGCGCCCGGCGCGGGCGCAGATGCGTTTCGAGCACGGCGAGGATGTTGCCGCGCACGCTCAGCCCGCGAAAGATCGAGGGCTCCTGCGGCAGGTAGCCGATGCCCAGCCGGCCGCGCTGGTAGAGCGGCAGGCGGGTGATGGGGCGGCCGTCGAGCCGGACCTCGCCGCCATCGGGGCGCACCAGCCCCATGATCATGGTGAACACGGTGGTCTTGCCGGCGCCATTGGGGCCGAGCAGGCCCACCGCCTCGCCGCGCCGCACGGCGATGGAGACGTCGTGCACCACGGTCTTGCTGCCGAAGCGCTTGGCGAGGCCGTGCGCCACCAGCCAGCCGGTCTGATCGATGCGCGAGGCGTCGGGCGTGCTCATTGCGGCGTGAAGATGCCGGTGACGCGCCCGCCCTTGCCGCCGGTGAAAGTGGAGGTGTCGGCGTTGAGGTCGAGGAACAGGTCGGGGCTGGCGACGGTGCTGGTGGCGTTGACCACCATGACGTTGCCGGTGAGCTTCAGCGTTTCGGCGCGCGGATCGTAGATGGCGCGGTCGCCGGTGGCGTCCTGCGTCGTGGTCTTGATGCGCACGCCGCCGCTGGCGACGAAGCTCTTGATGTCGGAGGGTCCGTTGTCGCCGTAGTCGACCACCACCTCGGGGGCCCACACGGTCATGTCGCGGCGGATGACGACGACATTGCCGGTGAAGGTCGCAAGTCGCGCGGCGTCGTCGACGACGAAGCGGTCGGCGGTGATCTTCACCGGATCGGCGGCGAGGACCGGCGTCGCCAGCAGGGCGAGGATGAGCAGCAGCCGGCGTCTCATGGCGTCGCCTCCGGCGGGTCCGCGTCGGGGGCGCCCTCGGCGGCGGGCAGGCCGGGCACGATGACGGTCGCGCCGGTGAAGGTCCAGAGCTCGGTCGCGCCGTCATAGTGCATGGAGGCGGCATCGATCCGCATGCCGTCGGGGCGCTCGATATGCACGGGGGCGCCGGAGGTGACGACCTGCGCGCCCATCTCGGCGCGCACGCCGAACAGCTCGGCGACGAGGCCGTCGTCGCCCACCACCCTGGCGGCGCCGGGAATGGTGACGACCTGCTTGACCGTGTCGGCGCTGGCGGCGGCGGCGGTGACGAAATAGGTCGGCCGGCCGGGCCGGGTGTAGTCGAGCGTTGCATCGGTCATGTCGATCTCCGCCGGGTCGGCGAGCGGCGTGCGCGCCGTGCGGGCAGTCACCAGATAGCGCGCGCCGCCGGCCCCGGTGCCCGAATATTGGGGCGTTTCGACGACGAGGTTGCCGCGGTCGACACGGATGCCGGAGACGCCGTAGTCGCGGGCGAGGCCGGCGAGATAGATCTGGCCCATGAGCAGCGCGAAGGCGGCGAGCCCGGCCGCCGGCACGGCGAGGCGCAGGACGGCGACGCGCCGGTTGCGGCGCATGAGGGCGGCGTAGAGGGCGGCCCGCGGCGCGAGGGTGGCGGTGCCGGGCGCCATCAGGAGTGCGCGAAAATGTCCTCTTCGTCCCAGCCCATGAGGTCGAGCTCGATGCGGGCCGGAAGGAAGCGGAAGCAGGTTTCGGCCAGCTCCAGCCGGCCCTCGCGGCGCAGCATGCGGTCGAGATGGCGCTTGATGTCGTGCAGGTAGAGCACGTCGGAGGCGGCATAGTCGAGCTGCGCGTCGGTGATCTTGTCGGCGCCCCAGTCCGAGCTCTGCTGCTGCTTCGACATGTCAATGCCGATGAGCTCGCGGGCGAGGTCCTTGAGGCCGTGCCGGTCGGTATAGGTGCGGCACAGCTTCGAGGCGATCTTGGTGCACCAGACCGGGCCGGTGACGATGCCGAAGCGGTGCTTGAGCACCGCCATGTCGAAGCGGGCATAATGGAAGATCTTGGTGCGCGCCGGGTCGGCGAGCAGCGCCACGAGATTGGGCGCCTCCCTGAGGTCGGCGGGGATCTGCACCACGTCGGCGCTGCCGTCGCCGGGCGACAGCTGCACCACGCAGAGCCGGTCGCGGCGGGGATCGAGCCCCATCGTCTCGGTGTCGATGGCCACCTCCCGCCCGTAGCGGGAAAGGTCCGGCAGGTCGCCCCGATGCAGACGGGTCGTCATCACTATCCCCCAAAATCGCGCCGCGTCATCGTCCTGCGGGCTGGTGTGCCACAGCATCGGGGCATTGGAAAGGCCGGCGGGCAGCGGCGCATTGACAGGGGCGGCGGCTTCCGCCAAGCCAGTGGCGACAGCCCGGGAACAGCAGCGTTGGAAGAGCGGCCCCCAAAGCGCCGCCGCAGCAAGCGGCACACGCACGATCTGGCCTATGTGCTGGCCGAGGGCGCGCAGGTGGGGCGCAGCCGGGTGATGCGCGACGCGCTGTCGGTGGGCCCCCTGGTGCTGGCCACCGCGCTCGCCGTCGCCCTCCTCTATGTCGCGGTGGCGACGCGCGGCCCCGCCATCGACTCCGCCGCCCTCGTCAGCGTGGCGGGCACGCTGGCGCTGGTGCCGCTGGCGGTGAGCTTCGTCCTGGTGTCGCTGCGCGACCACGAGCAGCCGGTGACCGTCGCCGTGTTCGTCACGGCGGTGGCGACGGCATTCGCCATCGCCGTGCTCTCGGCGCTGCGCGTCTTCATGAGCTACTGGGCGGTGCTGGCCTGCGTCGGGGCGACGACGGCGGCGATGATCGTCGTCATGCTGCGGCTGCGGCGGGCACAGACCGAGCGTGTCGCCATGCTCGACTTTCCCGGCGCCGCGCTGGCGCTGGCCGAGCTCGGCGGCGCGATCCCGCTGGTCAGCGGCGCCGAAACGCCGCTCGCCGAGTTCGACCGGCTGCTGATCGACGTGCGCACGCATTATTCCGCCACCTGGGCGCGGTTCCTGTTGCGCGCGACCATGCGCGGCGTGCTGGTGACGCCGTGGGTCAAGTTCCTCGAAATGCGGCGCGGGCGGGTGGACATCGCCTCGTTCGAGCTCGCCGACATCGTGCTGAGGCCGAGCCAGATCCTCTATTCGCGCGTCAAGCGCGTGCTCGACCTCGCCGGCGTGCTGCTCGCCCTGCCCTTCGCGCTGGCCATCGGCGCCATGACCGGCCTCTACATCCTCGTGTGCGCCGGCCGGCCGGTGCTGTTCACGCAGGCGCGGCGCGGCCATGGCGGCAGGACCTTCACCATCGTCAAGTTCCGCACGATGGAGCACGATGCCGGGCACGCCCCGGCCGAGGCCAATGACCGGCGCATCGTCCCCGGCCTGACGCTCGTGCGCAAGCTGCGGCTCGACGAAATTCCGCAGCTCTACAATATCTGGCGCGGCGACATGAGCTGGATCGGCCCGCGCCCGACGACGCTGGCGGTGGCGGACGCGACCGAGGCGGTCGAGCCGAAATATGCCAGCCGCCTCCTGGTTCGGCCCGGGCTCACCGGCTGGGCGCAGGTCAATTCGGGCTATGCGAGCACGATGCGCGAGGAGATCGAAAAGCTCGGCTACGATCTCTATTACATCAAGACCATGTCCTTCGACCTGGATCTCGTGATCCTGGCCCGGACGGTGCGCATCCTGATGTTCCGCATCGGCGCGAAATAAGCCGCTGGTGCCCTGGAGAAGACTCGAACTTCCACGACTTGCGTCACACGGACCTGAACCGTGCGCGTCTACCAATTCCGCCACCAGGGCAAACCGATGGGCGCCGTTCCCTAGGTGACGGGCCTGATCCTGTCAATCGTCAAAGCGCGCTGGCGCGCCGCGAGCGTCAAAGCGCGCTGGCGCGTCGCCGACATCAAAGCGCGCCGAACCGCCTCAGGGCCGCCGGCTCGACAGCCGAACGGGCAATCAGCTAGAAGCGGGGGACCTCTCAGCCGCCCGGAGCCCGCCCCATGGACACGCCGCAACTCGTCACCGTCTTCGGGGGCTCGGGGTTCGTCGGCACGCAGCTCGTCCAGGCGCTGGCGCGGGCCGGCCACCGGGTGCGCGTCGCCGTGCGCCGGCCCGATCTGGCCGGCCACCTGCGGCCGCTCGGAGCGGTCGGCCAGATCCAGCTCGTGCAGGCCAATGTGCGCGACGGGGCCTCGGTCGCCGCCGCGGTGCGCGGCGCCGGCGTCGTCGTCGACCTCGCCGCCGCCGGCCTCGAGCGCGGCAAGCAGCGCTTCCGCGCCATCAACGTCGCGGGGGCGCGGCGCGTCGCCGAGGCGGCCAAGGAGGCCGGCGCCACGCGCCTCGTCCACATGTCGGTGCTGGGCGCCGATGCCGCCGCGCCGAGCGCCTTCGCCCGCTCGCGGGCGCTGGGCGAGGCCGAGGTGCAGCAGGCCTTTCCTGGCGCCATCATCTTCCGCCCCTCGGTGATCTTCGGCATCGGCGACGATTTCTTCAACCGGCTCGGCTGGCTCGCGCGCGTGCTGCCGGTGATGCCGGTGTTTTCGGGCGGGAGCCGCCTGCAGCCGGTCTATGTCGGCGACGTGGCCGAGGCGCTGGCCGCCGCGGTCGCCGGCGCCGCCAGGCCCGGCCGCGTCTACGAGCTGGGCGGGCCGGAGGTCGAAACCTATCGCGCGCTGGTCGAGCGCGTGCTGAAGGGCAGCAACCGGCGGCGCCCGATTCTCGAGCTGCCCGGCTTCGTCGGCACCCTCGTCGCCCTGCCGCTGGGGCTCCTGCCGCGGCCGCTGGTGACGGGCGACCAGCTCCGCCAGCTCAGCGTCGACACTGTGGTGTCGGCCGAGGCGGTCAAGGACAGGCGCACGCTCGCCGGCCTCGGCATCGCGCCGCGTCCGCTCGAGGCGGTGCTGCCTTTCTATCTGTGGCGCTTTTCGCCCAACGGCCAGTTCGACCGGCAGACCGCCTGACGCCGACCGGGACCGCCCCCTATTTGAACAGCAGCACGCCCCACAGCCCGATGGCGCCGACGAAAATGCGCCAATAGGCGAAGGGCGCGAAGCCGTGGCGCTGGATGAAGTCGAGCGCATAGCGCACGACGATGAAGGCGAGGACGAAGGCGGCGGCGAGCCCGACGCCGACGGCGAGCCCGAGCTCGCTCGACACCAGCTCGCGGTTCTTCCACAGGTCGTAGCCGAAAGCCCCCGCCATCAGCGGAATGGCGACGAAGAAGCTGAACTCGGCGGCGGAGCGCTTGTCGGTGCCCAGCAGCAGCGAGCCGACGATGGTGGCGCCCGAGCGCGACACGCCCGGCACCAGCGCCAGCATCTGGAACAGCCCGATATAGAGGCAGAGCAGCGGCGGGTACTCGTAGATCGAGGTATATTTCACCGTCAGCTTAAGCTGGTCGACATAGAGCAGCACGATGCCGCCGACGATCAGCATGACGCAGATGAGCAGTGGCGTCTCGTAGATCACCGTCTTGATGAAATCGTGCAGCAGGACGCCGGCGAGCGCCGCCGGGAACGCCGCCAGGACGACGCCGAGCACGAAGCGCAGCGCGCCGGGCCGGCGGGCGAGGACGTCGCGGCCGATGCCCACGAGCCGCCAGAAATAGACCACGACGATGGCGAGGATGGCGCCGAGCTGGATCAGCACCTCGAACAGCCGGCCGGGACTGTCGAAGCCCAGGAAATGGCCGGCGAGCAGGATGTGGGCGGTGGACGAGACGGGCAGGAACTCGGTCAGCCCCTCGATGATCCCGAGCAGCGCCGGCACAAAAATACCTTGATCGCCGTTCATCTCATCTCCTACTCATCGCGGGGGCCCGAAACCCCGTTCCGTCTATGCTGATTTGCGCCCGCGCGCCACAATCGGACCGAAGCCAAGCGTCATGCCGCGACTCCTGCAGCACAGGCTCGACCCCGCCTCCCGCCTCGCCCGGCTGATGTTCGCCGAATACGGCGTCGGCGTCGGGCTCGAGGACGTCAAGCCGTGGACGCGCGACCCGCAGCTCATCGAGCGCAACCCGGCCGCCACCGTCCCCATCCTGCTCGACGAGGGCCAGCCCGACGCGGTGGGGGTGCTGGCGGTACTCCACGCCATCGAGGACCGCTATGCGCCCGCCGCCGTGGCCGGGCTTTTCCCGGCCGCGCCGGAGGTGCGCGCCGAGATGTGGCGGCTGGTCGAATGGGTGCTGATGAAGCTCAGCGACGAGGCGACGCGCTATATCGTCGAGGAGAAGATCGTGAAGCGCGACCGGCCCGGCGCCACGCCCGACCCGGCGGTGCTGCGCGTCGCCAAGGCCAACCTCGTCGAGCACATGCTCTATTTCAACTGGCTGTTCGCCACCCGCCAGTGGATGGCCGGCGAGGTGATGAGCCTGGCCGATTTCGCCCTGGCAGCGCATCTGAGCACGCTCGACTATCTGGGCGACGTCGACTGGGAGAGCGCCGTCGAGGTGCGCCAGTGGTATGCGCGCATCAAGTCGCGCCCGGCCTTTCGCACCCTGCTCAGCGACCGCGTCGGCGGCATGCCCCCCCATGCCGGCTACGCCGACCTTGATTTCTGACGATGCGCGCGCCCTCGTCCCGAAAGCCGAAGCCACCCGCCACGGGCACCCGGAAAGGCCCTGTGCGGCGCGCGGATGAGGAAGCGGAAGCGTTTCTCATGCAAGATTTCTCGGACCTCGATTTTTCGCAGTTCAAGCGTCACCGCTTCATCTTCGAGGCAAAACAGGCTCGGATTCACATGCGCGTGCCGCAGCCGCTGCTGGATGCGGTCAAGGCGCGCGCCAGCGTCAGCGGCATGCCGTATACGCGCTATATCCGCCTGCTGATGGAACGCGATATTGCCGCATCGTGAGGCGGGCGCGGCGCTGGCGGAACTGCGCGCCCGTGCCAAAGCCCTCGGCTTCGATGCGGTCGGCGTCGCACCCGCCGACGCGCGGCCCGACCTGCCGGCGCGGCTCCAGGCGGCGCTCGATGCCGGCGGGCTCGCCGGCATGGAATGGATGGCGGAGACCGCGGCGCGGCGCGCCGATCCGCGCGTCCTGTGGGACGGGGTGCGCTCGGTGATCCTGCTCGGGGTCAATTACGGGCCCGCGAGCGATCCGCTGGCGACGCTCGGCTTGCCGGAGCGGGGAAGCATTTCGGTCTATGCGCGCAACCGCGACTATCACGACGTCATCAAGGGGCGGCTCAAGGAGCTGGCGGGGCTGCTGGCGCGGCGGCTGGGCGCCGAGGTCAAGGTCTTCGTCGACACCGCCCCGGTGATGGAAAAGCCGCTGGCCGAGGCGGCCGGGCTCGGCTGGCAGGGCAAGCACACCGTGCTGGTGAGCCGCGAGTTCGGCTCGTGGCTGTTCCTCGGCGCCATCTTCACCAGCGCCGAATTGCCGGCCGACGCGGCGCACCCGGAAAGCTGCGGCACCTGCACGCGCTGCCTCGACGTCTGCCCGACCAACGCCTTTCCGGCGCCGTTCCAGCTCGATGCCAGCCGGTGCCTCTCCTATCTCACCATCGAGCACAAGGGGCCGATCCCGCGCGAGTTCCGCGGGCCGATGGGCAACCGCATCTATGGCTGCGACGACTGCCTCGCCGTGTGCCCGTGGAACAAGTTCGCCTCGCAAAGCCGCGAGGCCAAGCTCAGGGCGCGCGACGAGCTCAACGCCCCCGCGCTGGCCGACCTGGTGCAGCTCGACGACGCCGGCTTCCGGGCGCTGTTCGCCGGCTCGCCGGTCAAGCGCATCGGCCACAAGCGGTTCCTGCGCAACGTGCTCATCGCCATCGGCAACAGCGGCGCGGCGCAGCTCGCGCCCCTGGCCGAGGCGCGGCTCGGCGACGACGACCCGGTGGTGCGCGGCGCCGCCGTGTGGGCGGTGCGGCGGCTCGTCCCGAAGCCGCGCGCCGACGCTTTGGCGCTGGACTTTCTGGCGCGCGAGGCCGACACAGCCGTGCGCGAGGAATGGACGCAAGGATAGCTGATGGGCGTATTCTTCTTTGGCATGGGGTTCTCGTCGCTGGCGACGGCCCGCGCCCTGCACGAGACGATCGACCCGGCGCTGCCCATCGCCGGCACGCGGCGCAGCGAGGACGGCCTCGAGGCGCTCGCCGACAGTCCCTACCGGCTACACGTCTTCGACGGCCTGCGGGCTGGAACGACGCTCCAGCCGGATCTCGCTGCGGCGCGCCGGGTGGTGCTGTCAATCCCGCCGACGGAGGGGGGCGATCCGGTGCTGGCGCTGCATCGCGCCGACCTCGACCGGGCGCAGCAGCTCGACTGGCTGTGCTATTATTCGACGGTCGGCGTCTATGGCGATTTCGGCGGCGCCTGGATCGACGAGAGCGCGCCGACACAGCCGGTCAACGCGCGCAGCGCCATGCGCGTGCGCGTCGAGCAGCACTGGCGCGCCTATGCCGCAGAGCGCGGCATTCCGCTGCTCGTCCTGCGCCTCGCCGGCATCTACGGACCGGGCCGGTCGAGCTTCGACAAGCTGCGCGAGGGCACGGCGCGGCGCATCGTCAAGCCCGGCCAGGTGTTCAACCGCATCCATGTCGCCGACATCGGCCGGGTGACGGCGCTGGCCGCCAGAGCGCGGCTTGCCGGCACCTTCAACCTCAGCGACGACGAGCCGGCGCCGCCCCAGGACCTCGTCGCGCATGCGGCAAGGCTGATGGGCGTCGCGGTGCCGCCCGACATTCCGTTCGAGAGCGCCGAGATGACGCCGATGGCGCGCAGCTTCTACAATGACAACAAGCGGGTCTCGAACGCCGCCATCAAGGCGGCGCTCGGCATCGAGCTCATCTATCCCGACTATCGCGCCGGACTCGACGCCATCGCCCGCGTGCCGGCATGAGCGCGCCGCAGCCGGCACAGCCGCCCGCGCGCGTGGCGCTCGAGGGACGCTATGTGCGGCTCGAGCCGATCGGCCCGCAGCACGCGGCCGACCTCTTCGCAGCGATGCACGGGCCGGAGCTGGACTCGCGTTTCGACTGGCTGTCGGAATATCCGCCCGGCACGGAGGACGAGCTGCGCGCGCGACTGGCCGCCGCCGCGGCCAGCGCCGACCCCTTGATGTGGGCGGCGATCGACAAGGCGAGCGGGCGCGCCGAGGGGCGGCAGTGCCTCATGCGCATCGTGCCGCAGCACGGCGTCATCGAGATCGGCAATGTCTATTGGGGGCCGCGCATGGCGCGCACGCGGCTCGCCACCGAGGCGCTGGCGCTGCAGGCGCGCTACGTCTTCGAGACACTCGGCTATCGCCGCTTCGAGTGGAAGTGCAATGACCGCAACGCGGCGAGCCAGGCGGCGGCGCGCCGCTTCGGCTTTAGCTATGAGGGGCGGTTCCGCCAGCACATGATCGTCAAGGGCGCCAATCGCGACACGGCGTGGTTCGCCATGCTCGATGGCGACTGGGCCCGCCTCGCGCCCGAATATGAGCGCTGGCTCGCCCCCGGCAATTTCACCGAAGACGGCGCGCAGGTGACGCCGCTGCGCTTCGCCTAGAGCAGGCCCGCCAGCGCGCGGTGCAGCAGAGCGAGGTCCGCGTCGCGGCTCAGGCGATGATCGCCATCGGGCACCAGCGTCAGCGTCACCGGATCGCTGACGAGGTGCTGGACGAGCTTCAGCGTATGCGCCTTGGGCACGTCCGTGTCGCGCACCCCCTGCAGGATCGTCACCGGGCAGCCGGTCTCGATGGCGCGGCCGAAGAGCAGGTGGCGGCGCCCGTCTTCCACGAGGGCCAGAGTGATGCGGTAGGGGGCATCGGCATAGGCGCTCGGCTGCTCGACGAAGCCTTGGGTACGCAGCTCATCGCGCTCCCTTTCGGTCATTTGCGCCAGCATCAGCTCGGTCATGTCGGTGGCCGGGGCGACGAGGACGAGCCCCCTGACCCGCGCCGCGCCGCGCCGGCGCAGTTCGCGCACCAGCAGCAGGGCGAGCCAGCCGCCCATCGACGAGCCGACAACCACCTGCGGCCCGCTGGTGGTATCGAACACGGCGAGGCTTTCCTCGAGCCAGCGGCTGATGGTGCCGGCGTCGAAATCGCCGCCCGAACGGCCATGGCCGGAATAGTCGAAGCGGGTGACCGCGAGCCCGTGCGCGGCGCCGAACGAATCGAGGGCACTGGCCTTGGCGCCCTGCATGTCGGAGCGAAAGCCGCCCAGCCAGAAGAGGCCCGGGGCGCGTCCGGCCCGGCGCTCCACGGCGATCGCGCGGCCGGCGACGACGACGGTCTCGGTCATTTCCGCTCCTTTCACGGCAACCCCGCAACAGGCATAGACAATTCGCCGGCGCGGCTGTCCAGCGCATTGACTTATCGGCCACAAATCACGATTTTAGCGCCGCTTCCCGCCGTATTCGTCAACCGCAGAAGGACACTCTGCCATTCGCCGACCCATGAGACCCGTAGCGCCCCAGAAGGATGGGCCGCTGTCGAACGAGGATATCCAAGCTCCCGAAGTCCAGCTGATCGACGCCACCGGCGTCAACCAGGGCGCCGTCCGAACCCGCGACGCGCTGGCCCAGGCCCAGGAACTGGGCCTCGATCTCGTCATCATCGCCGCCAACTCCACGCCGCCCGTGGCCAAGATGCTCGATCTCGGCCGCTACAAATATGCCGCCCAGAAGAAGGCGGCCGAGGCGCGCAAGAAGCAGAAGGTGATCGAGGTCAAGGAGGTGCAGCTGCGCCCCAATATCGACGAGCACGACTACCAGACCAAGATGAAGGCGGTGGCGCGCTTCCTCGGCGAGGGCGACCGGGTGAAGGTGACGATGCGCTTCCGCGGCCGCGAAATGGCGCACCAGGACATCGGCGTCGAGCTCTTGGGCAAGGTGCAGTCGCAGATGGAGGAGGTGGCCAAGGTCGAATCGGCCCCCCGCTCCGAGGGCCGCCAGATGGTCATGGTGCTGGCGCCGCGCTGAGGCGGTTCCCCGCATTGCCGGCTTATTGCGAGGGCGGCCTGGGGCCGCCCTTTGTCTTGCATGGCCGGGCGGTGGTGATACATAACGCCTTATGCAATTCGACCAGCGGCAGACCATCGGCTTTCAGGCGGCGCAGCTCAGCCGCCTCATTGCGCTGCGGCTGCGCGAGGCGCTGGCGCCGCTCGGGCTGATGCCGGCGCAGGCCGCCGCGCTCATCGAGATCGCCCGGCAGCCGGGGCTGACGCAAAAGCAGCTGGTCGAGCGGCTCGAGGTCGAGCAGCCGGGCGTGGCGCGCACGCTCAACGGGCTCGAGGCCGAGGGCTGGATTTTTCGCGAGGCGCGCGGCGGGCGGGCGCAGGGCCTGCATCTGAGCGACCGGGCGGCGGCCATCGTGCCCGAGGCGGCACGCCTCGCCGCCGAGATCGACCGGGCGGCGCTGGCGGGGCTGAGCCGCACCGAGCGCACCAACCTCATCGACGCGCTCGAGGAGCGCATTGCCGGCCTCAAGGCCTTGCCTTCCTGACGGCGGGGTTCTATAGACGCCGCTTCCAACCGGACCGCCCGGCCGAAAGGCATGCCGTGGCGATCCTTCAAAGCGATGCCCCCAAACGGGCAAAAAGGACGCAAAATGCCAAAAATGAAGACCAAGTCGGGCGCCAAGAAGCGCTTCAAGATGACCGCGAGCGGCCGCGTCAAGGCCGGCGTCGCGGGCAAGCGCCACCGCCTCTCCAGCCACAACGCCGACTACATCCGCCGCAACCGGGGCACCAAGATCCTGGCCAAGGGCGATGAGAGCCTGGTCAAGTGGTACATGCCCTACGCGCGCTAAAGGAGAGCTGAGATGTCCCGAGTCAAACGTGGCGTAACCGCTCACGCCCGCCACAAGAAGGTGCTGAAGGCCGCCGAGGGCTTTCATGGCCGCCGCAAGAGTTCGATCACCGTCGCCAAGGCCGCCGTCGACAAGGCCGGCCAGTACGCCTATCGCGACCGGCGCAACAAGAAGCGCAATTTCCGCGCGCTGTGGATCCAGCGGATCAACGCCGCGGTGCGCCAGCACGGGCTGACCTATGGCCGATTTATCGACGGCCTCGTGAAGGCCGAGATCGCGGTGGACCGCAAGGTCCTGTCCGACATCGCCATCACCGAGCCCGCCGCCTTTGCCGCGCTGGTCGCGCAGGCCAAGAGCGCGCTCGGCTATCTGGGCGAGATCGAACCGAACACCGCCGCGCGCGTCGCCTGAGGGCACGCGCCCCTAGCCTTTACCGAGGCCGATACGCTAAGCCTTGCGCCGCCCCACCGGGTCCGGCGCAGGGCTTTTTGTTTGCCGCTCTTACCTGGATGCTGAAATGAGCCTCACCGACGACATCGCCCGGCTGCGCCACGACATCGACGCCGCCATCGCCGCCGCCCAGGACGAAGCCGCGCTCGAGGCCGTGCGCGTCGGCGCGCTAGGCAAGAAAGGCTCGGTGTCGGCGCTGCTGGCGACGCTGGGCGGCATGGCGCCGGAAGAGCGCAAGACCGCGGGGCCCGCGATCAACGGGCTCAAGGCCGCCGTGGCCGGCGCCATCGACGCCAAGGGCGCGGCGCTGCGGCAGGCGGCGCTCGCCGCGCGCCTCGCCGCCGAACGCCTCGACGTGACGCTGCCGGTGCGCCCGGCGCCCACCGCGACGGGCCGCATCCACCCGATCAGCCAGGTGTGGGACGAGATCACCGCGATCTTCTCCGACATGGGGTTCCGCATCGCCGAAGGCCCCGACATCGAGACCGACTGGTACAATTTCACCGCGCTCAACTTCCCCGAGGGGCATCCGGCGCGCGAGATGCACGACACGTTCTTCCTGCAGGCCGGCCCGGGCGGCAGCCGCAAGCTGCTGCGCACGCACACCTCGCCGGTGCAGATAAGGGTGATGAAGCAGACCAACGAGAAGCCGGCGGCCGGCTATCTCACCGGCCCGCTCACGCCGCCCATCCGCGTCGTCATGCCGGGCCGCACCTATCGGCACGACAGCGACCAGA
>JBDHTK010000060.1:0-14260 GCA_039808625.1 Devosia sp.
CGGCGACCAGCAGGCGGCGACCATCGGGCAGGCCTGCTTCGCGCCGGGCATGATGAAATCGACCTACGGCACCGGCTGCTTCGCGCTGCTCAACACCGGCAGCGACATCGTGCGCTCGCGCAACCGGCTGCTTACCACCGTCGCCTATCGGCTCGACGGGCGCAGCACCTACGCGCTCGAAGGCGCGATCTTCATGGCCGGCGCCACGGTGCAATGGCTGCGCGACGAGCTGCACCTGTTCGCCGACGCCGCCGAATCGGGGCGCCTGGCGCGCGCCGCCGACCCGGCCGCCGCGGTCTATCTGGTGCCGGCCTTCGTCGGGCTCGGCGCGCCGTGGTGGGACGCCGACGCGCGCGCCGCGATCTACGGGCTGACGCGCAGCAGCGGCGCCGCTGACCTGACGCGGGCGGCGCTCGAATCGGTCGCCTACCAGACCGAGGACCTGCTCGCCGCCATGCGCAAGGACTGGCCGGGCGGTGGCGACACGGTGCTGCGCGTCGATGGCGGCATGGTCGCCTCCGACTGGACCATGCAGTTCCTGAGCGACATCCTCGACGTGCCGGTGGACCGCCCGACCATCCTCGAGACGACGGCGCTGGGCGCCGCCTGGCTCGCCGGCTGGCAGGCGGGGGTGTGGCCCGACATGCAGGGCTTCGCGCGGCGCTGGGCGCTCGACCGCCAGTTCACCCCGGCGATGGACCCGGCGCTGCGCCGCGCAAAGCTCAGGGGCTGGCGCGACGCCGTGCGCCGCACCCTCACAAGGTGACGACTTTCAGCCACGGCTCGAACGGCCCGCCGGCGATGAAGCACCAGTAGATGCCGTAGCGGCTCTTGCGCGCCGCCGGCACGCGCCCCACGGCGAGGCCGAACTCGACGAACTTGTCGCTGAGCAGCGTGGCGCGGTGGCCGGGCGAGTTGAGCCAGCCCTCGATGGCCTGCTCCAGCGTCTGCTGGCCGCCGGCGAGGTTCTCGCCGACCGCGCCGCGATAGCCGGCCTGGTCGACGCGCGCGCGCAGCTTCATGCCGACATCGTGGGCGAGCTGGTCCTTTTCGACCATCAGCCGCACCTGCGTGCGCGCCGCCGCCTCCAGCGCCGTGTTGTAGCCGAGCGGCCTATGCCCGCCATTGGCGGCGCGCGCCGCGTTGACGGCGGTCAGCATGGCGCCCTGGGTGAGCTGCTGCGGCGCGGTCGCGCCCCTGGGCACGATGCCGCCCGAGGCGCAGGCGCTGAGGGCGAAGCCGGTGCCGGCGACGAGGAAGGCCCGGCGTGACAGTGACGACATGCGGTGGTGTGCTCCCGAAAGCGGGCCGAGCATAGCCCGGCCGTGGCGCGCATTTGAACAAAATTAACAGCGAATCGATGGCGGCCTCGTCAGGCGCCGCGTTCGCCCGCACAGTGGCGGCGGGGGTGTAACGGGAGTGCGCCGAAGATGACGCATATCGATGTCGACCAGACCGCCAGCCGCGGCAAGCAGATGCTCGTCGCCGCGATCATCGCCGCGGCGATGATCGTCGTCCTCGCCGGCATGTTCGTGACCGCCGTTCCGTGATCAGCCGCGCCGCCCCGCATCGACGCGCGGGGTGAGCAGCATCGGCCCGTATTCGGCGACGAACAGCACGAAGGCGGCGATCCACAGGGCGCCGCTGAGCGACAGCATTTCCATGTAGAAGCCGTCGACCTTCTCGGCCAGCGGGCGGCCCAGCGCCGCCAGCACCAGCGCCGCATAGGCGGCGACGGTGAAGCGCGAGGCGTAGAGCGGCCGGCCGGTATGCCCGAGCGTGGCGCGGCTCATCACCGCCAGCGTCATGCAGCCGACGGCGCCGACGGTCAGCAGATGCAGCGCCGCGACGAGGCTCAGCCCGCCCAGCGCGGCGGCGGCGAGGCCGGCGAGCCCGAGCGGGATGAAGCCATAGGCGACATGCAGGATCGCGACCAGCATGTCGTCGCGCGCCCCCCAGCCCTGCCAGCGCCACAGGCGCCAGCCCTGCAGCGCCGCCGCCACCGCGCAGCAGAGGGCGACGGCGACGTGCTCCGGCCAGACCACCCAGGCGGCGAGGGCGACGCCCGAGGCGCCGAGCGCCAGCCGGTCGACGGTGCCGAACGGCGCCGGCAGCCTGCGCTTGGCCCGCGCCAGCCAGTTGCGCGTGAAGCTCGGCACGATGCGGCCGCCGACCAGCGTGATCAGCATGACGAGCACGCCGAGCGCCGCCCGGTAGGCATAGCCGCTGTCCACGCCGGCGAGCACGCTGGCGTGGAAGCCGATATTGGCAAGGCTCAGCGCCAGCAGCGCCGCCAGGATCTTGAGGTTCTTCCAGTTGCGGCCGGCGACGATCTCGCGCCCGGCGACGAAGGCGAGGCAGGGCAGGAACAGCGCGTCGATCACCGCCGACGCGGTCGGCCCCAGAAGGTCCGGCACGAGCAGCGCCAGCCGCCCGGCGAGCCAGGCGACGACGAGCAGCAGCAGCGGCGGGCCCGACACCGGCAGCCGCCCGGTCCAGTTGGGAATGGCGGTGAGCATGAAGCCGCCCAGCGCCGCCGTGGCATAGCCGAACAGCATCTCGTGGGCGTGCCAGTTGGCGGCGCCGTAGCTGCCGCCGACCGGCCAGCCGAGCGCCAGCGCGCCGACCCACAGTGCCATCGCCAGCACTGCCCAGACGCCGGCGCCGAGGAAGAACGGACGGAAGCCGTAACTCAGCAGCGCCGGTCCGCTGGTGGCGAGCCCGCGCGGCGTCGGCGTGTGCGGCGTCCTGGGAAAGAGTCTGTCGAGCATGGTCATGGGCTTCGGCCTCCGCATGCAGACTGCCATAGGCCGGCGCGGTGCGCGCGCTCTTTGTCGCAGCGCAAGGACCGTTCGTCGCATGCGCCCCTAAAGTAGGCTCGGAGGAGTCATCAAGTGGACCACAAGGAACTGGACGAGCTGTCCGTCGCTGAGATCATGGAGCGCTGGCCCGCGACCATCGCCGTTTTCGCGCGCTACCGGTTCATGTGCATCGGCTGCCCGATCGGGCGCTTCCACACCATCGCCGACGCCGCGCGCGAGCACGGCGCCTCGCTCGCCGCCTTCCGCGCCGACCTCGTCGCTGCTATCGGCGCTCCCGCGTCATCCCCTCGGAAACCAGAACCAGCCCGTGCGGGTCGCGCACCAGCAATTTCTGTCGTCCCGCCTCAACCAGCCCAGCACTCTCCCAGGCGCTGAAGATGCGCGACACGGTGTGCAGCGTCGTGCCCGTCATCTCCGCGATGTCCTGCCGCGAGATCGGGAAGTCGATGCGGATGCCGCCCGGCTCCTTCTTGCCCGATTGCTGGACGAGGCGCAGCACGGCATGGGCGACGCGCCGCTCCACCTCCTCGGTGGCCATTTCGCGGATGCGCGTATGGGCGTCCTGCAGGCGCGCGCCCACCGTGTGCATGACGCCCAGCGCCAGCGACGGATGGGCGGCGATCAGCGGGTCCCAGCGCTCCATCGGCCAGGTCAGGACGACGCTGTCGGCGGCGGCGATGGCGGTGCCCGGATAGTCGGTGCGCCGCAGCGCCTTGGCGATGCCGAACAGGTCGCCCGGATTGACGATGCGCACAATGACCTGCTGGCCCGCCGGCGTCACCTGGTGGACCTTCAGCCGCCCGTGCAGCAGCACGTAGAAATGGCTGGCCGGCTGGCCCTGCTCGAACACCGCCTCGCCCTGCGCGATGCGCCGGCTGACGGCACCGGCCAGCACATCGTCGAGCTCGGCATCCGCGAGAGAGGAGAACAGCGGCAAGGGGCGGATGACCGCCTTGTCGATCGTCGGAGTCGGCACGGGCCCCTGCCTTGCTTCTTGGTGCCCGGAACATAGCGGAATCGGCCGCAGAAACAATCGCGGCCTGTCCCGAAATCAGGCGCCCGGACGGCCTCCGGCCCGCAATTCCGCGAGCACGCGCCCGGCCATATTGACGCAGCGCGCCCCATCGAACGGAAAGAGCTGCGCGAAGGCGGCGCCCATCTCGGCCGCGATGGCGCTGCGCATGAGCCGGCGGGCCCGGTGCAGGCGGGTTTTCACCGTGTCCGGCTTGAGCCCCAGATGCTGCGCCGTCTCGTCCGTGCCCAGCCCTTCGACATCGCGCAGGACGAAGACGACGCGGAAGCCATCGGGCAGGGTGTCGATGGCGCGTTCGAGCACCTCGCGGACTTCCTGGCGGCTCATTTCGGTCTCCGGATCGGCTGGCGTCGCCAGGGTGGGAAACTGGATGATCTGGGCACTGCGGCCCTGCTCGGCCTCGACGGCGTCGAGCCCGGTGGTCGGCCGCCGCCGGCGCAGCCGCTCGCCCGCCTCGTTGACGGCGATGCGGGTGAGCCAGGTGGCGAGCTGCGCCTCGCCGCGAAAGCCGTCGAGATGGGTGAAGGCCTTGACGTAGCTGGCCTGCACCACGTCCTCGGCCTCGCCGTCGTCGCGCACGATGGCGCGTGCCACGCGGAACAGGCGCTGGTTGTGCCGCCTGACCAGCGTGCGGATGGCCGGCTCGTCGCCGGCCTGCGCCAGCGCGACCAGCGCCGCGTCGCCCAGATGGGCGAGGGCCTCGGGCGCGGCTGCGGCCGGCAGCGGGGTAGATGGCATCGATCTCCTCCTCGGGTGGTGCCGGCGCCGGGAGCCCCGGCGCCGGGCAGGATGATCATGGGGCGACGACGAGCGTGCCCGCCATGCCGGGATGCAGCTTGCAGAAGAACGCCACGCTGCCGGCCGTGTCCAGCACCATGCGCGCCTCCGACGCCGCCGGCAGGTCGACGTCGAAGCTGTCGTCGCGGGCGGTGGCCGTGTGCCGGAAGATGTCGTCGTTCCTCCAGATGAGCGTGTCGCCGACTCGCAGGCCCTCGGGCACCGGCCCGAACGCCATCTTGTCGATGACGATGGTGTAGTCGGCGGCCGCGACGCCCGTCGCGGCGAGCGCGCCGCCGAGACTTATTGCCGCGGCCAGCGCCAGCGGGGCGAATGCGCGCATGGTCAGCGCAGCTCCGCCGCGACCATTTCGGCGTGCTGCCGATGCGCCGTGAACAGCGTCAGCCCGGTCTCGAGCAGCGCCTTGAGCTCGGCGTCTCGCGCGGCAGGGATGAGGAGGTTGGCGAGGGCGTCGTTGACCGTCCTGTGGTAGGCCACCTCATTGGCCATATAGGCCGTGTCGAAGGCGGCGCCGTCGAGCGCTTCGAGCTCGGCCAGCCTGGCCGTCGCGGCGGCGTTCAGCGCCTGGCTGATGGCGTTGTCCTCGGGCGTCACGCCGAGCCTGCCGACCAGCGCAAGTGCCTGATCGTTCACGGCCTTATGGTCCTCCTCCATGAGCTTGGCGAAGGCGATGACGGCTTGGTTCGTGCTCTTGCGGACGGCCTGCTCGGCCGCCGCGATGTCGATCTGGCCGGCCGTGTAGGCGATGTGGGCGATCTGCGGATCGCTGGGGGTGTCGGCGGCGGCGGCGAGGCCGCTCAGGCCGAAGCCGAGGACGAGCGCCGCGAGCGCGGTCTTGAACATCGAAGTCTCCTTTGCGCAGCCGGCGGCGCCGTGATCGGCCGCGCTGGCTTACTCATTGGATGGGGCGGCGCGGCAAAGGTTCCCGCCGGATCGAAGCAAAAATTATGCAGTCAACCACGAATTAATTTCGTTTGCCTCACTCGGGGCACGGGGTCTTCCTCGCTGTTGCGCCGAGGCGTGTCTCGAAAGCTCATTCGGATGTTCCGCCTCCCGCGACAGACCTATCGGAGGCCCAATTGGACATTGCCGCGCCCAGCGCCGCCCACCACCAGATGTCGTTTGCCAGGCGGTGGCTGTTTTCCACCAACCACAAGGACATCGGCACCCTCTACCTGATCTTCTCGATCGTGGCCGGCATATTGGGCACGGGCCTGTCGTTCCTCATCCGCCTCGAGCTGCAGCAGCCGCACCTGCAGATCTTCCACAACACCGACGCCTATAACGCCGTCGTCTCGGCCCATGGGCTGGTGATGATCTTCTTCGTCCTGATGCCGGCGCTGATCGGCGGCTTCGGCAACTGGTTCGTGCCGATCATGATCGGCGCGCCCGACATGGCCTTCCCGCGCATGAACAACATCTCGTTCTGGCTGCTGGTCGCCTCGTTCTTCCTGTTCCTCATCTCGCTCTTCGTCGAGGGCCCGCCCGGCTCCAACGGCCATTCCGGCGGCTGGACGCTCTATCCGCCCTTCTCGGCCTCCGGCCAGCCGGGGCCGGCGGTGGACTTCGTCATCCTGTCCATCCACCTGTCGGGCGCCGCCTCGATCCTGGGCGCCATCAACTTCATCACCACCATCTTCAACATGCGCGCCCCCGGCATGACGCTGCACAAGATGCCGCTCTACGCCTGGGCCCTGCTGGTGACGGCGTTCATGCTGCTGTTCTCGCTGCCGGTGCTGGCCGGCGCCATCACCATGCTGCTGACCGACCGCAATTTCGGCACCACCTTCTTCGCCCCCGAGGGCGGCGGCGACCCGGTGCTCTACCAGCACCTGTTCTGGTTCTTCGGGCACCCCGAGGTCTACATCATGATCCTGCCGGCCTTCGGCATCATCAGCCACGTGATCTCGACCTTCTCGAGAAAGCCGATCTTCGGCTATCTCGGCATGGTCTACGCCATGATCGCCATCGGTTTCATCGGCTTCATCGTGTGGGCCCACCACATGTTCACCACCGGCTTGAGCCTCAACGTGCAGGCCTATTTCATGTTCGCCTCGATGGTCATCGCGGTGCCGACGGGCGTGAAGGTGTTCTCGTGGATCGCCACCATGTGGGGCGGCTCCATCAGCTTCCGCGTGCCCATGCTGTGGGCCACCGGCTTCATCATCCTGTTCACCATCGGCGGGGTGACCGGCGTCGTCGTCGCCAGCGCCGGCGTCGACCACTCGCTGACCGACACCTACTACGTCATCGCCCACTTCCACTACGTGCTGTCGCTGGGCGCCGTGTTCGCCATCTTCGCGGGCTTCTACTACTGGTTCCCCAAGATGAGCGGCTACCTCTACAACGAGGGCCTCGCCAAGGTGCAGTTCTGGGTGATGTTCGTCGGCGTCAACGTGCTGTTCTTCCCCCAGCACTTCCTCGGGCTTTCCGGCATGCCGCGCCGCTACGCCGACTACCCCGAGGCCTACGCGCTGTGGAACCTCGTTTCATCGACCGGCGCCTACATCTCGACGGCCGGGTTCCTCGTCTTCTTCGTGATCGTCGCCGAGGCCTTCATCAGAAAGCGCCCGGCCCCCGCCAATCCGTGGGGCGAGGGCGCGACGACGCTCGAATGGACGCTGAGCTCGCCGCCGCCCATGCACCAGTTCGAGACGCTGCCGCGCTTCGACCAGCCCGACGCCAGCGAACACGCGAAGGTGTAGGAGGCGGAAATGCTGGACGCCCTGGCCCTGGTCAACATCGTGTTCATCGTGGTGCTGGCAGGCCTGTGGTGGTCGTTCTACGACGCCGCGCACCAGCCGCCCAAGGAGGAGGCCGACCCGCTGCGCTCGCTGGCCATGCCGGGCGTCTTCCTCGGCCTCGCGACCACGGCCGAGGAGGCGCCGGAGCCCGCCGGGCTCGCCGAGGCGCTGGCCCGCATCGCGCGCAGCGGCGGCTTTGCCGACAGCGCCGCCTTCCTCGAGCGCGTGCGCGAGGCCTATGAGGCGGTGGTCGTCGCCTTTGCGAACGGCGATCTCGCGCCCGTCGCGCACCTCCTGACGCCGGCGGTGCAAAGCGATTTCGCCGCCGCCATCGCGGCCCGCGCCGCGCGCGGCGAGACCGAGGAGCTGACCTTCATCGGCTTCGACGCGGTGGAGATCGTCGCCGCCGAGCTGGCCCAGCGCGCCAGCGTCGACGTGCGCATCGGCGCCGAGCTGGTGTCGGTCACCCGCGACCGCGACGGCGCGCGCATCGCCGGCCGCGCCGACCGCGTCGTCCACGTCGCCGAGGTGTGGACCTTCGAGCGCGACATGAAGGACCGCCAGACGCCCTGGCTGCTTGCCGCCACCGACGCCGACGCCTAGGCTCGCGGCATGGCCAGCGGCCCGTTCCGAACGAAGCGCGTCTACCTGCCGGCAGCGGCGGACGACGGCACGCGCGTGCTTGTCGACAGGCTGTGGCCGCGCGGCCTCGGCAAGGCCGCGGCGGCCATCGACCTGTGGCTCAAGGAGGTGGCGCCGAGCACCGCGCTGCGCAAGTGGTTCGGCCACGATCCGGTGCGCTTCGCCGAGTTCGCCGGCCGCTACCGGCGCGAGCTCGACGCCAATGCTGCGGCGATTGCGCAGTTGCGCGCGCTCGCCGGCAAGGGCACGGTGACGCTGCTCTACGGGGCGCATGACGAGGTGCATAACCAGGCCGAGGTGCTGGCCGACTATCTCGGGGCCGGGGGAGGGGCGCATGGCCATCACGACCGCTGACGGCGCGACGATGGCGCTCGGCTGCGCGCTGCCGGTGGTGCTGGCCGGCATGGGCGGCGTGGCGCGCGCCGACCTCGTCGCCGCCGTCACCGACGCCGGCGGCTTCGGCTTCCTCGGCATGGTGCGCGAGCCGCCGACGCTGATCCTGCGCGAGGTCGAGGCGCTGCGCCGGCGCGGCTACGGCAATTTCGGCGTCAACATCATCCCGGCCGCGACGGCGCCCGAGCTGCTGGAGCGCCAGCTCGCGACCATCATCGACCTGCACGTGCCGGCCGTAACACTGTTCTGGGACCTCGACGAGAGGGTCGTCGCGCGCCTGCGCGACGCCGGCATCACCGTCGCCTGCCAGGTGGGCTCGGCCGCCGAGGCCATCGCCGCCGAGCGCGCCGGCGCCGAGCTGATCATCGCGCAGGGCGTCGAGGCCGGCGGCCATGTGCGCGGCACGACGCCGCTGCGCGTGCTGCTGCCGGAGGTCGCCGCCGGCGTGCGCGTGCCGGTGCTGGCGGCGGGCGGCCTCGCCACCGGCGCCGACATGGTCGCCGCCTTCGCGCTCGGCGCCGAGGCGGTGGTGCTCGGCACCGCGCTGATGGCGACCCACGAGGCCTTCGCGCACGACTTCCACAAGCAGAGGCTGGTCGAGGCGCGCGGCGCCGACACGGTGCTGACCGATGCCTTCCACATCAACTGGCCGCCCGGCGCGCCGGTGCGGGTGCTCAGGAGCGAGGTCACGGCGCACCGGCACGACCCGGCGGCGCGCATCGTCATCGGCGAGGAGGAGGGGCGGCCGATCTATCGCCACAGCACGGATTCGCCGCTGCGCTCGATGACCGGCGACTTTTCTGCGATGGCGCTCTATGCCGGCACCGGCGTCGGCGCGATCACCGCCATCGAGCCGGCCGCGACGCGTATCCGCAGCCTGGTCGCCGACGCCGAGGCGCTGCTGGCGACGGCCCGCCCGCCAGCGCTGCCGCAGTCGAGCTCGGCCGTCTGCTATGTCGACGACTTCGCCGGCGCCTATACCGGCACGCTCACCGAGGCCGAGCTCACGGCCGAGCTCGTGCCCGTCGCCGCCGAGCTCGCGGCGCTGCTGCGCGACGCGGCCGACGACGAGTTGCGCAGCTTCCCCGCAACCGCATCGCGCTATGCCCCGTGGCTCCTCGCGCTGCGCGAGACGACCGGCGCGGTGCCGCCGGCGCGCGCGCCGGGCTCGGCCGAACAGCTGCTGGCGCGGCTCGGCGCGCTGCTGCCGCGCCTGGCGGAGACGCCGCGGCGCCAGATGCTGCTCGACCTGCGCCTCGCGCTCGACCGCGACCGGCGCGCCGCGCTTCAGTCGGCCGGCGCGCTCGCCTGAAAGCCCCGCCGCATGCGGTCGACGAGGCCGGACTCGGCGCGCGCCGAATAGACCATGTGCACCGAGTAGGCGAATTCCGGCGCTCCGGCGACACGGTACAGCCGGCCGCCCTCGAGATGCTGGCGCACCGCGCTCAGCCGGAAATAGCCGGTGCCGCCGACGCGCAGCAGATAGACCAAGGCCAGCGGCCCGTAGGAGACGGAGACGCCCCGGCTGGTGAATTCCGGAAACGCCGCCTGGTGGCTGGCCTCGAAGGACGGGCCCCAGTCGACATGGATGTAGCGCTCCACCGACCCAGCTGCGCCGTCCGGCGCGGTGGTGACCATCACCAGCTTCTCCTCGGTCAGCAGCTCGACCACGGTGGCGCTGCCCTGCGTCGGCGGGTCGTAGAGCACGGCCATGTCGAGCGAGCCGTTCTGCACCTTTTCGAGCAGGTGCGCGGGCGTGTCGACCTCGGCGCGCAGCGCGATGTCGGGCGCCTCGGCGTGCATGTAGGCGAGCCAGTCGGCGAGGATGGGATTCCACAGACTGATCTCGGCGCCGACGCTGGCGATGTCGGTGCGCCCCTGCGGCAAACCGACCTGCAGCCGCGCCCGGTCCCACACCTGCACCAGCGTCGTCGCGTGGCGCACGAAGCGCTCGCCGGCCTGCGTCAGCCGTGCCCCCGACTTGTTGCGCACGAACAGGCGCCGCCCCAGCTGCTCCTCGAGGGCGTGCACGCGCGCGCTCACCGCGGTTTGCGTTACGTTGAGCTGCGCTGCGGCAGCAACAAAACTCCCCGTTCGCGCGATCTCGAGAAACGTCTTTGCGAGAGTGATGTCCACGGGGTTCCGCACCAATTCGATTGGACTTATCAGTCAATATCATTCATTTGACCGGTGGGAGTCCCGGTGTCAACAACTCGCCCGAGTCCTGTGTTCGACACGGATTTCCGCCGCTTTCGGGCGGCTCGTCCGACTCTCCAACGGGGCAGCGTCCACGATGACCATCGCAGCTCTTCCGCACCCCGCCGGCATCACCGAGGCGACCATCGAGCGGCTGGTGCGCGACTTCTACGCGCGGGTGCGCGCCGACGAGCGGCTCGGCCCGATCTTCCTCGACGCCCTTGGCGACGACTGGGAGGAGCACCTGCACACCATGATGGATTTCTGGTCGTCGCTGATGCTGACGACCGGGCGCTATTCCGGCCGGCCGCTGCAGAAGCACCTGGCGCTGCGCCCGGTGGTCGATCCCGGCGATTTCGAGATCTGGCTGCGCCTGTTCCGGCAGACGGCGCACGAAGTGGCCGGCGCGGCCGGCGCCGCCGCCTTCATCGACAAGGCCGAGCGCGTGGCGCGCAGCTTCCGCATGGCGATGTTCGACGAGCTCGGCCTCGCCGCCCGCCTGTAGCCGGCCCGCGCCCCGCTTTCCCCCCATCCGCGCCGCCGCGCGCGGCAACCACGAAGGACTGACAATGAAGCTCGAAACCCTGGCCCTCCACCACGGCTATAAGCCGGAGGCGACGACCAAGTCGGCGGTGGTGCCGATCTACCAGACGACCTCCTACACCTTCGACGACACCAAGCACGGCGCCGACCTGTTCAACCTCGCCGTGCCGGGCAACATCTATACGCGCATCATGAACCCGACCACCGACGTGCTCGAGCAGCGCGTCGCAGCGATGGAAGGCGGCATTGCGGGCCTGTGCGTCGCCTCGGGCATGTCGGCCATCACCTACGCCATCCAGACCATCGCCTTCGCCGGCGACAACATCGTCTCGACCAGCCAGCTCTACGGCGGCACCTACAACCTCTTCATGCACAGCTTCCCGCGCCAGGGCATCGAGGTGCGCATGGCCGCCGCCGACGATTTCGAGGCCTTCGACCGGCTGATCGACAAGAAGACCAAGGCGGTGTTCTGCGAATCCATCGGCAACCCGGCCGGCAACGTCGTCGACATCCAGCGCCTCGCCGAGATCGCCCACAAGCACGGCGTGCCGCTCATCGTCGACAACACGGTGGCAACGCCCTACCTGTGCAAGCCCATCGAGTTCGGCGCCGACATCGTCGTGCACGCGCTCACCAAGTATATCGGCGGGCACGGCAACTCGATCGGCGGCATCATCGTCGATTCCGGCAAGTTCGACTGGGTCGCCAACAAGGACCGCTTCGCCGTGCTCAACGAGCCCGACCCGTCCTATCACGGCGTCGTCTATACCGAGGCGCTGGGGTCGGCCGCCTATATCGGGCGCGCCCGCGTCGTGCCGCTGCGCAACACCGGCGCGGCGCTGGCGCCGCAGAACTCCTTCCTGTTCCTCATGGGCCTCGAGACGCTCGGCCTGCGCATGGACCGCCACTGCGAGAACTCGGAGAAGCTCGCCGCCTGGCTCAAGGCGCACCCCAAGGTGAGCTGGGTGAACTACGCCGCGCTGCCCGACAGCAAGTACCACGCGGTGGCCAGGAAGATCACCAAGGGCAAGGCCTCGGGCATCGTCAGCTTCGGCATCAAGGGCGGCGCCGCGGCCGGCGCGCAGTTCATCGACGCGCTGCAGATGATCTACCGGCTGGTCAATATCGGCGACGCCAAGTCGCTGGCCTGCCATCCGGCCTCGACCACGCACCGCCAGCTCTCGCCCGAGGAGCTGGCCCGCGCCGGCGTCAGCGAAGACCTGATCCGCCTGTCGGTGGGCATCGAGCATATCGACGACATCATCGCCGATGTCGAGCAGGCGCTCGCCAAGGTCGCCTGAACCGGCGTTCCAAGCACAAGGCGCCGCTCCGGGGAACCGGGGCGGCGCCTTTTTCGGGTGCGACGCGCGGCGACTTACCGGCCCGGATCGTGTCGGCCTCGTTCTCGACCGGCACGCCCACGGCGTGCTGCGCGCCGGTCAATAGACGTCCTTGTGGTAGCGGCCGGTCTTTTGCAGGCCGAAGACGTAGTCGGCGGCGGCCTCGGCGCCGAGCTGCCCCGCCGTGGCCACGGCGTCGATCAGCGCCTGGTGGACGCCCGGCGCCATGCCCTCGGCATCGCCGCACACATAGAGGTGCGCGCCGTCCTGGAGCCAGGCGTAGAGGTCCTTGCCGCGCTCGCGCACGCGGTCCTGCACATAGGTCTTGCGCGCCCCGTCGCGCGAGAACACGGCGTCGATGAGCGACAGCCCGTCGGCCCTGCGGTGCGCCTGCCACTCGTCCCGGTAGAGGAAGTCGGTGCGGGAATTGCGGTCGCCGAAGATCAGCCACGAGCGGCCGCTGGCGCCGCGCAGCTGCCGCTCCTGCACGAAGCCGCGATAGGGCGCGACGCCGGTACCGGCGCCGATCATGATGATCGGCACGTCGTCCGCCGGCAGGTGGAAATGCGGCGTCGGGCGCACATAGACGGGCAGCGTCGCGCCCTCGGCGAGAGCGCCCAGCGCGCCGCTCACCACGCCGCGCCGCTCGCTGCCGTTGAGGGCGTAGCGCACCGTGGTGATGGTGAGGTGCGCGTCGCCGTGCTGCGCGGCGGCACTCGAGGCGATGGAATAGAGCCGCGGCTGCAGGCGGCGCAGCCCGGCGACGAAGCTCTGCGCGTCGAGCCCGGCGACGGGAAAGTCGCGTACGATGTCGATGACGTGATGCGCGCGCAGCCAGCCGACGCGCGCCGCCGCGTCGGCGTCCTCGGCCAGCGCCTTGAGCGCCGCGGCGCCGCTCAGCGCGGCCCAGTGCGCGATGAAACGCGGCGTCGCCCCGCAGATCTCGAAATGCCGTTCCAGCGCCACGGCGAGGGGCATGGGCCGCCCGTCCACGGTCACCGCGGCGGCACCGACCAGGTCGGTGGCGGCGAGCAGCGCGTCGACGACGCGGCGGTCGTTGCGGCCGACGATGCCGAGTGCGTCGCCCGGCTCGTAGGCGAGGCCGGAGCCGCCGAGGCGCAGCGCGAGGTGGCGCGTCTCCTTGCTGGAGCCGGGGCCGGTGATGACGACGTTCCCGACGATCTCGGCGGCGACCGGATTCGCCTCGCCATGCGCGTCGGCCACGTCGATGGCGGCGGCAGGCCGCGCCGCGACGGGGGCGGGCGAGGGGGCCGCGGCGGCGAGGCCGTCGATCACCGCCCGCGCCCAGGCGCGTCCGTCCCTGAGCTGATCCACGTCGCAGTCGATGCGCGGCGCGAGCCGGGTGGCGCCCAGCTCTGCGAGGCGCGCGTCGAGCGTCCTGCCGGCCCTGCAGAAGAACTCGTAGGTCGAATCGCCCAGCGCCAGCACGGCGAAGCGCAGCGTTTCGAGGCGTGGTGCCGCGCCGCCGGCGACGAACTCGAAGAAGCCGAGCGCCGGCTGCGGCGGGTCGCCCTCGCCATGCGTGCTGGTGACGACGAGCAGGTCCTCCTCGTCCGTGAGCCGGGCCGGCTCGTAGTCCTCGACGTCGACGGCCATGGCCGCCAGGCCGAGGCTCGCGGCATAGGCCGCCGCCGCCTCGCCCATCTCGATGCCGGTGCCGGTCTCGCTGGCATAGAGCACGGTGAGCATGCGTACCCCGCGGGCAGCGGTCAAATCGCCATATATTGG
>JBDHTK010000061.1:0-13954 GCA_039808625.1 Devosia sp.
CGCCGCCGGCATAGGCGTCGTACATCTCGTCGCGCGCCGGCGCGAAGACCACGCCGGCCACCGGCCGGCCGTTCTCGACCACCGCCAGCGACACGCTCCAGCTGTCCTCGCCGCGGATGAAGCCGCGCGTGCCGTCGATCGGATCGACGACGAAGCTGCGCCGGTGGCTGAGGCGGCTGCGGTCGTCGGGGCGCTCCTCGCTCAGCCAGCCATAGTCGGGCCGCGCCGTGGTCAGCGCCGAATAGAGGAACTTGTCGAGCACGATGTCGGCCTCGCTCACCGGCGAGGCGTTGTCCTTGGTCCAGGTCTTGAGGTCGCGCCGGAAATAGCTCGACGCGATGATGCCCGCCGTCACCGCCGCGGTGCGCAGCAGGTCGAGATCGCTCGCATAGCTGGGGAGGGTGTCGGCCATCGTGCTCCAGGGATTTGGCGCGCCTTCTAGGCTGAATTGCGAATGCGCGCAAACCGTTGCACGCCCGCCCGCGGCCGGGGGGAGAGCCCGCCTGCGCCGCCTCGCCCCACCCGCCATGGCGTTCCCGCCGCCGCGGGGACGACACCGGAAAGGGGCCGCCGCCGGCATCCGGCGCCGCCGCCGAGAGCGGTGTTCTACCTGTGCCGCGGCGCGCTTTGCTTAACCCGGCCTTACCGTCGGTCACGCCCCGTAAACCCTCCCAAAAACTACCTAAACTTAACCCAACTTCTTAAGCGGGCCGGAAAGGCGGGGGGCTAGGTTGGGGGCATAAAGAGAGCAGGCAAAAAGCTCTCGAGAGTAACAGGAAGGCGACGACGAAATGGGTCATCAGGTGGGGATCGAGGGATCGTCCGTGGTCGTGACGTTCGGCATGCGCAGCGCCGCCAGCCGTGCCGCGCAGCCCTTCACGGCCCGGGAGTTCGGTCCGGCAAACGACAATGGTCCCCGCGACCCGGTGAAGACCGTGACGGTGCGCAAGCACCTCGACAAGTCCGGCGTGGCCATCAAGATCAAGGTGCCGGTCGACGAGTTCGTCGGCGTCGCGGTCTCGACCCGCATCTCCGAGGACGGCGTGCTGTCGAGCGCCATCGAGCTCGTCCATGGCGACCCCGAGCTCAACTACAAGGTGTTCGAGGAAGTCGGCAACGGCAACGTCGTCGCCGAATGGCAGAACTGGGGCAAGAAGCTGCGCCTGCCGCTCTACATCAAGGCCGGCGACGGCTCGCTGATGCCCTATTCGCAGCAGGTTTCCGGCGTCGCACTGGGCCCCAGCGTGGCCCGCCGCCGGCTCGTCCACGACGCGCAGCGCCGCCCGCGCTTCCTCAACCGCCGCCAGCCGGGCGAAACCACCGCCGGCTGATGCAACCAATTGCCGGCCGTTGCCGTTGCTGCCCGCCGGGCGAAGCGACGGTTCCGTCCCGGCTGCCCCGATAGCGACCTCCAAAGCGCTGCCTCGGCCTGCCGCCTTTCCCGGGCGGCGGGCCGAGTGCGCTTTCACAGCAGGCGGTCGAGGAAAAAGGCGAGGCTGAGCGCCAGCCCCACCCAGTGGTTGGCGCGGAACCGGACCAGCGCGCTCTGCGGGCGCGCCGCATCGAGCGTCACCACCTGCCAGCCGAGGATCAGCGCCGGCACCGCGAGCAGTCCGACGAACACGGCGCCGCCGCCGGCCAGCACGCCGGCCCAGAGCCACAAGGCCAGCGCCCCGGCATAGAACAGCCCGGTCAGCGGCTTCACCCGCGCCCCGAACAGCCGCGCCGTGGACTTGATGCCCACCAGCGCGTCGTCCTCGATGTCCTGCAGGGCGTAGATCGTGTCGTAGCCGATGGTCCACAGGATGGCGCCGGCATAGAGCAGCACCGGCGGCAGGGCGAGGCTGCCGGCCTCGGCCGCCCAGCCGACCAGCGCCCCGTAGGAGAAGGCGAGGCCCAGGAAGAACTGCGGCCACCATGTCACCCGCTTCATGAACGGATAGATCGCGATCAGCGCCAGCGAGGCGACCCCGAGCCCGACGGTGAAGGCGTTGAACTGGATGAGCACGACAAACCCCGCCAGCCCCTGCGCGACGAGGAAAACCGCCGCCTGCGCCCGCGTCACCTGTCCCGCGGGAATGGGGCGGAGCCGCGTGCGCGCCACCTTCATGTCGATGTCGGTATCGACGATGTCGTTGAACGTGCAGCCGGCGCCGCGCATCACCGCCGCGCCGACGAGGAACAGCAGCAGGGCCCGCCAGTCGAAGTCGGCTTCCGGCGCGCCCAGCGCGTGGAGCCCCAGCGCCCAGGCGCAGGGCCAGAACAGCAGCAGCAGCGGCGTCGGCCGGTCCCAGCGGGCCAGCCGCGCATAGGGCTTCAGCCAGTCCGGGGCGTAGCGGTCGACCCAGTTGCCGCGCTGGGCATCGGCGACGGGCACGCGGACGGCGCCCGGCATGCGGGGACTTGGCATGGGCGGCGCTCCTGTGCGCTAATATGGCGGCCTTATCCCGCCGCCCAGCACCCAAGGCAAGATGCCGCGCACCCACAAATCCCTGCCGCGCCTCTACGTCGAAGCCGATCTCGCGGCCGGTGCCACGCTCGGGCTCGGCCCCGAGCAGGCCAACTACCTCGTCAACGTGCTGCGCCTCAGGGAAGGGGGCGCGGCCATCCTCTTCAACGGCCGCCACGGCGCCTGGCTCGCCCACCTCGTCCATGCCGGCAAGAAGAGCGCCGTGCTGGTCCTCGCCGAGCAGACGGCGCCGCAGACGGCGGCCGTCGACCTGTGGTTCGGCTTCGCCCCGCTCAAGGCCGGCCGGCTCGACTATCTCGTGCAGAAGGCCACCGAGATGGGCGCCGGCGCGGTGCAGCCGGTGGTGACGAAATTCACGCAGGGCCGTACCAGGCCGGCCAAGCTCCACGCCTGGACGGTCGAGGCGGCCGAGCAGTGCGAGGTTTTGTCGCTCCCCCATCTCGGCCCCGAAATCGCCCTCGAGGCGCTGGTCGCCGACTGGCGCGCCGCACACGGCCTGCGCCGGCTGGTCTTCGCCGACGAGGCCGCCTCGTCGGGCTCGCCGCTCGAGCAGCTGAGCTGGCTGAAGGGCCTGCCGGTCGGGCTTCTCGTCGGCCCCGAGGGCGGTTTCGCCGATGACGAGCGCGAGCTGCTGCTGGCCCAGGATTTCGTCGTGCCCATCAGCCTCGGGCCGCGCATCCTGCGCGCCGATACCGCCGCCGTCGCCGCCCTCGCCCTCATCCAGGCAACCATCGGCGATTGGCGATAAAGCCATTGCTTTCGGATCGCCGCCGGATATGTTCCCGGCCGAGCCCGCGCTGGCGCGGCGGTTACTGGAGTTGTCATGGCCGGCGCCGAATCCTCGCCGCTTCTCGCCTCGCGTACTGATCTCGTCGATGCCATGGCCCGGGGCGGCAAGCCCCGTGCCGAATGGCGCGTCGGCACCGAGCATGAAAAGCACGTCTTCCGCCGCGCGCCGCTCCGGCCCGTGCCCTATGAGGGCGACGACGGCGTCGCGGCGCTGCTCGAAGGCATCCGCCGGCGCACCGGCTGGCACTATTTCTACGACGCCGGCATGCCCATCGGCCTGCGCAATCTCGGCCCGGTCGGCGGCATCTCGCTCGAGCCGGGCGGCCAGTTCGAGCTTTCCGGCGCCCCGCAGGACACCGTGCACGGCGCCGCCGCCGAATTGCGCGCCCATCTCGACGACTGCCATGCGGTGGGCGACGCGCTGGACATCCACTTCCTCGGCCTGGGCGTGACTCCGCTGTGGAGCGTGGCCGAACTGCCGCGCATGCCGAAATCGCGCTACGGCATCATGACGCCCTACATGGAGAAGGTCGGCACGCTCGGCACCTCGATGATGTACCGCTCGGCCACGGTGCAGGCCAATCTCGACTTCTCCGACGAGGCCGACATGGTGGCCAAGCTGCGCGTCTCGCTGGCCCTGCAGCCCATCGTCACGGCGCTCTTCGCCAATTCGCCCTTCGTCGACGGCAGGCCCTCGGGCTATCTGAGCTTCCGCTCGCATATCTGGCAGCACACCGACGCCGCCCGCACCGGCATGCTGCCCTTCGTCTTCGACGACGGCTTCGGCTTCGAGCGCTACGCCGAGCACGCGCTCGACGTGCCGATGTACTTCGTCATCCGCGACAACCGCTACGTCGACGTCGCCGGCGAGAGCTTTCGCGCGTTTCTCGATGGAAAGCTCCCGCAACTGCCCGGCGAGCGCCCGACGCACAAGGACTGGGAGGATCACCTCTCGACGCTGTTCCCCGAGGTGCGGCTCAAGCAGTTTCTCGAAATGCGCGGCGCCGACATGGGGGACGCCGCCCATGTGCTGGCCCTGCCGGCGCTGTGGGTCGGCCTGCTCTACGACGCCGCCGCGCTGGCCGCCGCCGCGTCCCTCATCCGCGACTGGACGGTGGCGGAAATGGCCGGATTGCGCGCCGAGGTGCCGCGCAGCGCGCTGCGCACGCCGTTCCGCGACCGGAACGTCGGCGACGTCGCCCGCGAGGTCGTCGCGATGGCCCGGGCCGGGCTCGTCAGCCGCGGCCACGGCGAGGAGATCTACCTCGCCCCGCTGGAGGAAACCCTCGCCCTCGGCAAGACGCCGGCCGAGCGCTGGCTCGAGAAATACAATGGCGAATGGGGCTGCGACGCGACCCGCATCTTCGCGGAAGCCGAGATCTAGCCGCCGGCGCGCCGCCCGCCCGGTCTGTCATCGTGGAAGCGCTGGCGCCGGCGCCCTCACGGCAGGTTGGCGAAGCCGTCCTTGAAGCCGTTGAGCGACACCGGGATGCCGATGCCTTCCTCGGGCGTCTTGAACACCACGAAGATCGCCGTCGAGCCGTCCGAAAGCTGCTTCAGCAGCGCGTCGTCCATCACCACCTCGGCGACGCACCCGTTGGGCAGGCAGCGCACGAAGGCCACGCGGCCCATGTCGGTGCCGTCGATGTTGAGCCCCAGCCCGTTGGGCAGCAGGACGCCCAGCGGCGCCAGCACCCGCAGCAGCCGCGCCTGCTGGTCGGCGGTTTTCAGCACGATGACGCTGAGCCCGACATTGGGCTGGTCCTCGGCGGTGACGTTCTGGATGATGGCGCATTGCTCGAAGCTGGCGCCCGGCGGCGTGTCGCAGCTCATCTGCCAGTCGCCATATTGCGCCTTCACCACACCTTGCGGCAGCGCCGGCAGGGGCAGGGCGACGAGGCCCAGCGCCGCGAGCGCCGCCATGCCGCGCATGAACCGAAAGGACATCACCTGAACCTGCTCTCCGTGCCGTGGTCCGCCGCCCGGCGGCTCCGCCTAGTTAGCCGCCGGCTGCCCGGCTGGCAATCCGCAACGCCCCGCCGGCCGGCCCTCGTAACGGCCGCGGGGCGGCCCTGTGGCCGGGTTTCGGGCGCATTTTGACGCATGGGGTGCAGGTGTGGCGGAATTGCGTTGCCCCCGTCGATGTGGTTTAGGAATAGGCAAATTCCAGCGCGCCGGAAGTGAGTCGGCGCGGCGTAAGCTATGCCGCGCAGTTCCCTCGACATTCGGCCCGCGGATTCGGCTCAATGGGATCTCAAGGGGGTTATAGGTGGCCGGCAAGTTTATCCGCTCGATCGGGATCGCGCTCGGCGCGACGCTCGCCGCCGGCCTGGCCCTGGCGCAGGGGCAGCCGCGCCCCGGCGAGCTCGGCCTGCAGGAATCCGTCACCCCGATCATGGATTCCATCCACGCCTTCCATGACGGCCCGCTGCTCTGGGTCTCCGTCGGCATCTCGCTGCTCGTCCTGGTGCTGCTCATCGTCGTCATCGTGCGCTTCAACGCCAAGGCGAACCCGGTGCCCTCCAAGGTGACGCACAACACCCTGCTCGAGGTGGTGTGGACGGCGCTGCCGGTGATGATCCTCGTCATCATCGCCATTCCCTCCTTCGCCGTGCTCACCGACCAGATGACGATCCCCGACGGCCAGCGCAAATATCTGGGCAACAACGTCTTCTCGTTCGGCTCCGTCGACGTGCCGGCGCCCGGCCTCACCGTCAAGGTCACCGGCTCGCAGTGGTACTGGACCTATGACTACGTCGACCAGAACAAGAGCTTCGATTCCTCGCTGCTCGACGACGAGACGCGCCTCGCCCAGACGCCGGTGCAGCCGCACCTGCTCGCCGTCGACAACATGATGGTCGTGCCGGTCGATACCACCGTGCGCGTGCAGGTCACCGCCGCCGACGTGATCCATGCCTTTGCCGTGCCGAGCTTCGGCGTCATCACCGACGCCGTGCCCGGCCGCCTCAACGAGACGTGGTTCAACGTCCGCAAGGAAGGCGTCTATTACGGCCAGTGCCGCGAGCTGTGCGGCAAGGACCACGCCTTCATGCCGATCGCCGTCCGCGTCGTCTCGGCCGAAGCCTTCGCCACCTGGCTGGCCGCGCTCGAAGCGGGCTCGGTGGCCGACGCCAACGCAACGCTGCCGCCGCTCGCGGCGGACTCCGCCGCCTGAGCGCGGCCCGCAGGGACCATACCAAGGGAACGCCGAACATGGCCGACACGCACGCGCTTCAAGCCCACGACGCTCACCCCGCCCACGGCGCGCAGGCCCACGGTCACCCGACCGGCTGGCGCCGCTACCTCTATTCGACCAACCACAAGGACATCGGCACGATGTACCTTGTGTTCGCGCTCATCGCCGGCGTCATCGGCGCGCTGCTGTCGGGCATGATGCGGCTCGAGCTGCAGGAGCCGGGCATCCAGATCTTCCACGGCCTCGCCGCCATCGCCTATGGCTACGGCCCCAACGACGCCGCTGCCGCGCTCGACGCCGGCAAGCACATGTACAACGTCTTCACCACCGCCCATGCGCTGATCATGATCTTCTTCATGGTCATGCCGGCCATGATCGGCGGCTTCGGCAACTGGTTCGTGCCGCTCATGATCGGCGCGCCCGACATGGCCTTCCCGCGCATGAACAACATCTCGTTCTGGCTGCTCGTGCCGGCCTTTGCGCTGCTCATCCTGTCGATGTTCTTCGAGGGCCCGCCGGGTGCCCACGGCTCGGGCGGCGGCTGGACCATGTATCCGCCGTTTTCGACCTCCGGCCAGCCCGGACCGGCGATGGACTTCCTCATCCTGTCCGTACACCTCGCCGGCGCCAGCTCCATCCTCGGCGCCATCAACTTCATCACCACCATCTTCAACATGCGCGCCCCGGGCATGACGCTGCACAAGATGCCGCTCTTCCCCTGGGCCGTGCTGGTCACCGCCTTCCTGCTGCTGTTCTCCCTGCCGGTGCTCGCCGGCGGCATCACCATGCTGCTGACCGACCGCAATTTCGGCACCACCTTCTTCGCCCCCGAGGGCGGCGGCGACCCGATCCTCTACCAGCACCTGTTCTGGTTCTTCGGGCACCCCGAGGTCTACATCCTCATCCTGCCCGGCTTCGGCATCGTCAGCCACATCGTCTCGACCTTCTCGCGCAAGCCGATCTTCGGCTACATGGCGATGGTCTATGCGATGGTCGCCATCGGCTTCGTCGGCTTCCTCGTGTGGGCCCACCACATGTTCACGGCCGGCCTCAGCCTCAACGTGCAGCGCTACTTCGTCGCCGCGACGATGGTCATCGCCGTGCCGACGGGCGTGAAGGTGTTCTCGTGGATCGCCACCATGTGGGGCGGCTCCATCACCTTCCGCACGCCGATGCTGTGGGCGCTGGGCTTCATCTTCCTGTTCACCGTCGGCGGCGTCACCGGCGTGGTGCTGGCCAATGCCGGTGCCGACCGCGCGCTGCACGACACCTATTACGTCGTCGCCCACTTCCACTACGTGCTGTCGCTGGGCGCCGTGTTCGCCATCTTCGCGGCCTGGTACTACTGGTACCCGAAGATGTTCGGCATCACCTACAACGAGACGCTGGCGAACCTGCACTTCTGGATCACCTTCGTCGGCGTCAACCTGGTGTTCTTCCCGCAGCATTTCCTCGGGCTGAGCGGCATGCCGCGCCGCTACATCGACTACCCCGAGGCCTACGCGCTGTGGAACCGCGTGTCGTCGGTCGGCTACTACATCACCTTCGCCGGCCTGCTGCTGTTCCTGTTCATCCTCTACCAGTCGGCGCGCAAGCGCGAGCGGGCGCCGGCCAACCCGTGGGGCGAGGGCGCGACCACGCTCGAGTGGACGCTGAGCTCGCCGCCGCCCTTCCACCAGTTCGAGACGCTGCCGCGGATCGAATCGACGTCGCACCACTAGGGACGAGAGGCCGTTGGCGTACGTTGACCACAGCAGGGAGTTTGCCGTAGCGGGCGGGGCGCGCGTCGAGGATTACGTCGCGCTCCTCAAGCCGCGCGTCATGTCGCTCGTGGTCTTCACCGCCATCATCGGGTTGCTGCTCGCCCCCGGCGGCATCCATCCGGTGCTCGGCGTCATCGCCATCCTGTGCATCGCCGTCGGCGCCGGCGGCTCCGGCGCCCTCAACATGTGGTACGACGCCGACATCGACGCGGTGATGAGCCGCACGGCCAACCGCCCCATCCCGGCGGGCCGCGTCACGCGCAGCGACGCGCTGACGCTGGGGCTGCTGTGCTCGGTGTTCTCGGTGGCGACGCTCGGCCTCGCCACCAACTGGCTGGCGGCGGGCCTGCTCGCCTTCACCATCTTCTTCTACGCCGTCATCTACACGATGTGGCTGAAGCGCTCGACGCCGCAGAACATCGTCATCGGCGGCGCCGCCGGCGCGTTCCCGCCGATGGTCGGCTGGGTCGCCGTCACCGGCGACATCACGCTCGCCCCGATCGTGCTGTTCCTCATCATCTTCCTGTGGACGCCGCCGCATTTCTGGGCCCTCGCCCTCTACAAGAAGGGCGATTACGGCGCGGCCGGCATCCCCATGCTGCCCAATGTCGCCGGCGAGCAGTCGACCAAGGTGCAGATCGTCGTCTATTCGGTGCTCCTGGTGGGCTCCACTGTGCTGCCGCTCGCCATCGGCATGTCGGGGGTCATCTACGGCGCCGTCGCCGCCATTTCCGGCCTGTCGCTGCTGCTCCTGGCGCTGCGCCTGCTGCGCACCGCCGAGCCGGTGGCGATGAAGCGCGTCGCCCGCTCGCTCTTCGTCTATTCGTCGAGCTACCTGTTCGTCATCTTCCTCGCGCTGATGACCGACCATGTGGCGCGCGCGATGGGGTGGGTGTGATGGCGCAGGACCCGGCTCCCCTCCCGCCCGCGCCGCTCACCGAAGAGGCCAGGCGTCGCCGGCGCCGCAACGCCGTGGCGCTCGCCCTGGTGCTCGCCGCGCTGGTGCTCATCTTCTACGCGCTGACCATCTTCAAGATGGGGCCGGCCGTGCTGGATCGGCCGATCTGACCATGGCGCACGACGTCCTCACCCACACGCCGCAGCGCCGCAACCGCAACATCGCGGGCATCCTGCTGCTCGTCGCCGTCGGCATGGTCGGCGCCGCCTACGCCGCGGTGCCGCTCTACGAGGTGTTCTGCAAGGTCACCGGCTATGGCGGCACGCCGCGCGTCGCCGGCGAGGCGCCCAAGGGCGTCATCGCCCGCCAGATGACGACGCGCTTCGACGCCAATATCGGCAACGGCCTCGCCTGGCAGGTGACGCCGGCGCAGCCGGTCACCGCCGAGATCGGCACCGTCGAGACCATCGTCTTCGTCGCCCACAATCTTTCCGACCGCACCGTCACCGGCACTGCGACGTTCAACGTCACGCCCGATACCGCCGGCGCCTACTTCAACAAGATCCAGTGCTTCTGCTTCACCGAGCAGACGCTGGAGCCGGGGGCGACGGTCGAGATGCCCGTGACCTTCTTCGTCGATCCCGAAATCGACGCCGACGACGATCTGCGGACGATCCGGGACATCACCTTGTCCTACACCTTCTACGCTTCGGAACATAAAGGAAGCTGACAATGGCTGCCGGCGCGCACGCAAAGCCCAACCACGATTACCACCTCGTCAACCCGAGCCCCTGGCCGCTGGTTGGGTCCATCTCCGCCTTCATCCTCGCCGTCGGCGCCATCTACTACTTCAAGACGCAGGTGCCGTGGGTCATGCTGATCGGCTTCGCCGGCGTCTTCTACACCATGTATGCGTGGTGGTCGGACGTCATCCGCGAGTCGGTGAGCGGCTACCACACGCCGGTGGTGAAGATGCACCACCGCTACGGCATGATCCTGTTCATCACCTCCGAGGTGATGTTCTTCGTCGCCTGGTTCTGGGCCTATTTCGACCAGTTCTTCCGCTTCGACGACCCCGAGCAGTTCGAGCGCGTCGCCGTCACCGGCGGCGTCTGGCCGCCGAAGGGCATCGAGGTGCTCGACCCCTTCCACCTGCCGCTGTTCAACACGCTGATCCTGCTGACCTCGGGCACCACGGTCACCTGGGCGCACCACGCGCTCATCCACAACGACCGTCAGGGCCTCAAGCTCGGCCTGTGGCTCACCGTCGGTCTCGGCCTGCTGTTCACCTGCGTGCAGGTGCTCGAATATTCGCGCGCCGGCTTCGCCTATGCCGGCAACATCTATGGCGCCACCTTCTTCATGGCGACAGGCTTCCACGGCTTCCACGTCATCATCGGCACCATCTTCCTCATCGTCTGCCTGGCGCGCGCCTATGTCGGCAACCTGACCAGGGAGCATCACCTCGGCTTCGAGTTTGCCGCCTGGTACTGGCACTTCGTCGACGTGGTCTGGCTGTTCCTCTTCGCCGCCATCTATGTGTGGGGAAGCTGGGGCGTGCCGATCCACCACGGCTGAGCGCGCGGCGCCCCGGCGCCGCCCGCTGCACCATCCTGATGGCGCGCGCGCCGGCGAAAGCCGCGGGCGCGCCCCCCTTGCGAGGCTGCCATGATCGCCGCGCCGCGCCGCCGCCTCGGCCCCGGCTTCTGGGGTTTCATCCTGGTCATGCTGGCGCTCACCGGCGTGTTCGCCTGGCTCGGCGTCTGGCAGCTGCAGCGGCTCGCCGAAAAGGAAGCGCTCATCGCCCAGGTGAGCCGCCAGCTCACCCAGCCGCCCGTCGCGCTGCCCGCCGCCGGCCAGTGGGGCACAGCCGACGCCGACAGCTTCGCCTGGCGCCCCGTCACCACCACCGGCCACTATGTCGAAGGCGGCACCGTCTTCGTCTTCACCAGCCTCTCCGAGGCCCGCGGCCGCTATGGCGGCCCCGGCTACTGGGTGATGGCGCCGTTCGCGCCCGCGGGTGGCGGCACCGTCTTCATCAATCGCGGCTTCGTCCCGCAGGAGGCGCTCGACGGCATGCGCGCCGCACCGCCGCCCGCCGGCCCGCAGACCGTCACCGGCATCGCCCTTGCGCCGCAGGCGGCCGGCCTCTTCACGCCGGCGCCCGATACCGCCAACCGCATCGACTGGGTGCGCGACCCGGCCCGCCTCGCGGCGCTCGCCGGCATAGCCGGGCCGGTCTTCGGCCTCACCCTCGATGCGCCGGCGGGCGAGGCCGGCGCGCTGCCGCAGGGCGGCGAGACCGTCGTCACCTTTTCCAACAAGCACCTGGGCTACGCGCTCACCTGGTTCGGCTTCGCGCTGCTCACCCCCGGCCTGCTCGCCTTCTGGATCTGGCGGCAATTGCGCCCGGCCGCCGGCTGAACGCCTTGCTCCCGCGCGGCTCTTTCACTAGGTTTCGCCAACTTTCCATTGAGGCACACGCCTGATGCAGTTCGTCTCGACCCGCGGCGAGGCGCCGGTTCTCGGCTTCGCCGACGCGGTGCTGTCGGGCCTCGCCAGCGATGGCGGGCTCTATCTGCCGCAAAGCTGGCCGCAGCTTGGCCCCGGGGCCATCGCCGCCTTCGCCGGCAAGCCTTATGCGGAGGTGGCCTTCGCGATCCTCGCGCCCTTCGTCGATGGCGAGATCGACGACGCGACGCTGCGCGGCATCCTCGACGCCGCCTATGCCGGCTTCCGCCATCCCTCGGTGGCGCCGCTGGTCGAGATCGCGCCCAACCGCTTCGTGCTGGAGCTGTTCCACGGCCCGACGCTGGCCTTCAAGGACGTCGCCATGCAGGTGCTGGCGCGCCTCATGGACCACATCCTCGCCGCGCGCGGTGCCCGCGCCACCATCGTCGGCGCCACCTCGGGCGACACCGGCTCGGCCGCCATCGAGGCGTTTCGCGGTCGCGACAGCACCGACATCTTCATCCTGCACCCGCTGGGGCGCACCTCCGAGGTGCAGCGCCGGCAGATGACCACGGTGCGCGACGCCAATGTCCACAACATCGCGCTCGAAGGCACGTTCGACGACTGCCAGGCGATCGTGAAGGGCCTGTTCGGCAATCCCGGCTTCCGCGACGCCATGCGGCTGGGCGGCGTCAACTCCATCAATTTCGGCCGCATCGTCGCGCAGATCGTCTACTACTTCACCGCCGCCGTCTCGCTCGGCGCGCCGCACCGGCCGGTGAGCTTCGTCGTCCCCACCGGCAATTTCGGCGACATCTTCGCCGGCTACGCGGCCAGGCGCATGGGCCTGCCGGTCGCCAACCTGGTGATTGCCACCAACGCCAACGACATCCTCGCCCGCACCCTCGAGACCGGCATCTACGAGACCGGCGCGGTGGTGCCCACCATCAGCCCGTCGATGGACATCCAGGTCTCGTCCAATTTCGAGCGCCTGCTGTTCGAGGCGCTCGGCCGCGACGCCGCCGGCCTCGTGCGGCTGATGAACGGGCTCGGCCAGTCCGGCCGCTTCACCGTGCCGCCCGCCGCCCTCGCCGCCATCCGCGAGACCTTCGCCGCTGGCCGCGCCGGCGAGGCCGAGACCTCGGCCACCATCGCCGCCGTGCTGGCGGACAGCGGCTACCTGCTCGATCCGCACAGCGCCGTCGGCGTCGCCGTGGCGCGCGGGCTCGACCTCGGCGCCGCCCCGGCGGTGCTGCTCGCCACCGCCCATCCCGCGAAATTCCCGGCCGCCGTCAAGGCCGCCACGGGTGTTGAACCCGCCCTCCCGGCATGGTTGTCTGACCTCTACGACCGGCCGGAACGCTATGACGTGCTGGCCAACGACCAGGCCGCCGTGGCAGCGTTCATCGCTGCGCGTTCCAGGGCGGGGAGGAGCTAGTTTGAGCGTCAGGTCCACCACCCTCGACAACGGCATGACCGTCATCACCGACGACATGCCGCACCTCGAAAGCGCGTCGCTCGGCATCTGGGTCAAGGCCGGCTCGCGCAGCGAGACCGCCGCCGAGCACGGCATCTCGCACGTGCTCGAGCACATGGCCTTCAAGGGCACGCGTTCGCGCTCCTCGCTGGCCATCGCCGAGGCCATCGAGAATGTCGGCGGCGACCTCAACGCCGCCACCTCGGTCGAGCACACCGGCTATTTCGCCCGCGTGCTCAAGGAGGACGTGCCGCTCGCCGGCGACATCCTCGCCGACATCCTGCAGAACTCGCTGTTCGAGCAGGCCGAGCTCGACCGCGAGCAGCAGGTGATCGTGCAGGAGATCGGCGCCGCCCGCGACAATCCCGACGACCACGTCTTCGACCTGTTCCAGGAGGCCGCCTTTCCCGACCAGCCCATCGGCCGCACCATCCTCGGCACCGTGGACTCGGTCAAAAGCTTTTCGCCCGCCACCATCCGCGACTACATGGAGCGCAACTATGTGGGCGACCACATGGTGGTGTGCGCCGCCGGCAATGTCGAGCACGAGGCGCTGGTCGACATCGCCGCCAATGCCTTCCACGACCTGAAGCCGCACGGCGCCCCGGCCCCCGAGCGCGCCGAATATGTCGGCGGCGAGCAGCGCCTGCTCTCCGACCACGAGCAGGCCCACATCGTGCTCGGCTTCGAGGGTCGCGCCTACAATTCCGACGGCTTCTACGCCGCGCAGATTCTCGCCTCGATCCTCGGCGGCGGCATGTCCTCGCGGCTCTTCCAGGAGGTGCGCGAGAAGCGCGGCCTGTGCTACTCCGTCTACGCCTTTCACTGGGCCTTCGCCGACAGCGGCGTCTTCGGCGTCGCCGCCTCGACCGGCGAGGAGCAGGTGACCGACCTCATCCCCGTCGTCCTC
>JBDHTK010000062.1:0-13824 GCA_039808625.1 Devosia sp.
AGCCCTGCTTCTTGAATTCGTACTGGATGTCCTCGAGCTCGCGGCGCCGCGCCGCCAGCGTCTTCAGCCGCTGCTTCTGGTCGGCGGTCTCGCTGTCTTCGTCCTTGGCGCGCTGGCGCACGTCGTCGATCTGCTGGACGATGGTGTCGTCCCGGCCGGTGCGCGTCGCCCGCGCCTCGGCGAGCAGCGTCTTGAGATCCTCGCGCCCCAGCGCCTCCGCCAGCCCGCCAATGGCCGCGGCGAAGGCGGGGTCGCTTCCCTGTGCCAGCTCGCGCTGCGCCTTGAGCGCCTCGTCGCGCTGGTCCTGCAGGGCGACGATCTGCGCGTCGAGCGTTTCGATGGCCTTGACCGTCGTCTCCAGCGCCCCGCGCGCCGTCTTGCCGCCCGCCTCGTCGATGGCAACGCTTTCGAGCGCCGCCAGCTCGTCCTCGGCCGCCTTGGCGTTGGCCGCCTGGCGCTCGGCGTGCTCGCGCAGCCGCAGCGGGATTTCGTTCAGCATCGCGAAATTCGGCCGCGCCGCGGGAAAGCCGATCAGCGCCGCCACCTTGCCGTCGAGCCAGGCGACGAGGTTGTTGGCGCGATAATTGCGCGTGCCGTAGCCCGCCTCCCACAGATACATGAACAGCGGATCGTCGCGGTAGGGGCGGCCCTTCTGCTCGCGGTCGGCCTCCGCCTGCGTGGTCTTGCGCAGGCTCTCGGCGGCGGCGGCGGCCAGCTCCTCGGCGGCGGCGAGCTTTTTTGCGAAGTCCGGGTCGGCGGCGAGGCGCGGGCGCACCGTTTCGGCCAGCGCCTTGAGCTCGGCGTCCCGCTTGGCGGCCTCGTCCTGCAGCCGGCTGCGCTCGGCGGTCTGCGCGGCGATGTCCTGGTCGAGCTTGGCGAGGGTCTTTTCGGAGGTGCCCATCTCCTCGGCATGCGCCTTGAGCATGTCGCGCGCCTTGCGTTCGGCCTGGCTGATCTGGCCGGCGAGCTCGGCCTGCGTCGACGGATCGAGCCGCACTTCCGCCAGTTGCCGCAGGAGCTCGCCCTCCTGCTCGCGCAGCTTGGTCACGAGCTCGGCCGAGCGGGCCAGCCGGCGCGCGATCTCGTCCTCCTCGCGGCGCACGTCGCGCAGCGCCTCGTCCAGCGACTTCAGGGCTTCGGGACCGCTGAGGCTCATCTCACCACCGTGTTACCGCCCCGCCCAGGACCTGGACGAGGTAGTCGGGTTCGAGGAACCCGAATTGCTTGATGCCCATGATGTTGTGCTGGATGATGCCGTCGTCCAGCTTGTCGGCCTCGACGGCGCGATACACTGATTCCGGCACCCTGAGGCCCCAGACGTCGACGGTCTCGGTCTGGTTGTTCTCCTCGTTGAGGATGGGCAGCTTCAGCGCCGTGCCATGCGGGTCGATGGCCTCGACCACGACATAGTAGTTGGTCGCGTCGGTATTGATCTCTGGGAAGGTCCAGAAGCCCGACTTCACGCCTTCGCGGTTGACGACGCGCAACTGGTACTCCTGCCGCAGCGTATCGCGGATGCGCGTCAGGTCGGCGATGGCCTGCTCGGCACCGGCGCGATTGCCCTCGGCCGCCGCCACCTTGCCGCGGTCGCGGATGTTGGCGGCCTCGTTCGCCGCCTGCTGCACCTTGGTCTCCTCGAAGATGGTGGCATAGAGCGCGTCCATCTGCGCCGGCAGCTTTTCGGCGAGCTCGATGCGGGTGTTCTCCGCCTGCGCCGCGCGATAGGGCGTCCATACGAGGAAATAGCCGCCCAGCCCGATGACGAGGATGAGAAACAGCGCAAAGGCCGCCGGCAGCCAGCGCTTGCGCCCCACGTAAAGGCGCGCCAGCGTGACGGCGAGGCCCGGCTTGGGCGGCGTATAGACGAAGCGGCTCTCGCCCAGCGCCGCGACGCCCTCGCGCAGGATGGCGTCGGGCACCTCGATGCCCTGCTGGTGATAGAGCTGGCGCAGCTTTTCGATGAGCTGCGCCTCGCGCGCTTCGCCGTTGAGCTCGCGCGAGACGAGCTCCTGGTTGTGGCGGAGCGTGTCCACCACGTCCATCGCCAGCATGACGTCGCTGAGGGGAGCCTTGTCGGCCGGTGCGGCGCTCATCTCGTCGGGTGCGCTCACTTGGCTGCGTCAGCGCGCCTTGCTGTCGATGAGCAGGGCGTTGCCGTCCGCCGCGAGCTGGGCCAGCCGCTTCTTGCCGTCCTCGACGGCATCGCGGATCTCGGCCGAGTTCTTGGTGGCCTGCACGCGCATCTCGTCGATGATGAGACGCGACTTCTCCTGGAAATTGACGACGCTGTCGACCAGCTTCTTGACCGCGTCGGCGCGAATGGTGGGACCGTAGCCGGCCTTCAGCGCCTCCTCCTGCACCTGGCCGCCGATCTCGGCCAGCGTCTCCAGCGACTTCGACACGCCTTCCTTCATGGCGTTCAGCGTTTCGGTCGATTCGTGCAGGCCGAACAGGCCCGTGAACGACGCCGACAATGCCGTGAACACCGTCTCGTTGGTCGAAAAGAACGACACCGACTGCTGGTAGACGCGTTCCTTGGCGTTGGTCGTCTGCATCAGCCGGGCCATGATGACCTCGGAGGTGGAGTAGGAGATGGTGAGGTTGTCGCTCAGATCCTTGGCGATCTGGTAGCGGCGCTCCTCGTTCTGCAGGTCGCGCAGCTTCTCGTCGCGCGTCATCTCCAGCCGCGCCCGGTCGGCCGGCGTGCCTTCGGTGAAGGCGGTGAGCGCGTCGGCCGCGCCCTGCAGCGCCGCTTTCTTCTCGTCGAGCTGCTTGGTGGCGGCATCGAGCACCTCGAGCGCCATCACCTCGGCCTGCTTCAGCGCGCCGCGGAAGTCGCGATAGGCCTCGAGGATGACGTGCTCGCGGTCGATCTGGTCCTTGGTGTCCTTGGACACGTCGAGATAGGTCGTGCGGATCTTGTTGAAGCGCGTCGCGATGTCACCGCGGCTGACCTTCATCCATACGTTCGAGGCGCGCTCGAGAAGGTCCAGCTTGCCGTCCTCGAGCTGGTCCACCATGCCCTTGGCGTCGTCGCGGATGGAATTGAAGCCGTTGGTGATCTCTTCGTAGCGTTCGCCGACATTCACGGCCGCCACCTGCGAGCGCACCACCTCGTTGAAGGCGCTGGCCTGCGTCAGCGTGCGCCCGATGAGGATGACGCGGTTCTCGTCGAGCCCGGTGATCTCGTTGAGCAGCCCCGTGATCGGCTGCTCCGCGGCCTGTTCCGGCCAGATGCCGAGGTCGCGAATCGCGTTCACCGCCTTGTCCAGATACTGCAGCGGCTTTTCCATGACTTCAGTCGCCAATTCCACGTCCCTTTCAAGCTGAGCCCGGCCCTGTGCCATCAATTTAGGACAGGCGGCCCCCGGTACAATTGATCGGCGGGCGGCCCGTGCCTATTTTGCGCGATATGGTGCGAAAAAGACGCATGAGAAGGGTCTGAAACCGATGGATTTCGGCGGGCGCTATCTGTTCGGCGCGGAACGGGCCGCGCTGTGGGCGGCCCTCAACGACACGCGCGTCCTCGAGGCCGTGATTCCGGGCTGCGAGCGCATCGTGTGGACCGGGCCGAAGACGCTCGACTTGACCCTGCGCGTCAATCTCGGCGTCCTGCATCCGACCTTTGCCGGCGAGCTCAGCCTGAGCGACGTGCATCCGGCCGAGCGCTACACGCTTTCGGGGCGGGGCCGGGGCGGCATGCTGGGCTTTGCCGGGGCGGCCGCCGACATCAGCCTCGCCGATGCGCCTGGCGGCACCATCCTCAGCTTCGCCGCGGTCGGCAGCGCCGACGGCTCCATCCTGCGCCTCGGCCGCCGGCTGATCGGCAACTCCGCCCAAAGGCTCATCGACGGATTCTTCGAGTCGATCGCCCGCGAGATGCCGGCGACTGTAACGGCACTCCCGCGCGAAGTGCCGGCGTAACCGGCCCGCGCGGCCACAAGCGGGCTTTTCCCTCTTGCGGCAGGCCCAAATGCAAGCTTGTATCCGGCCTTAGCGCGCAAGGGCATCTGCCGCGGCAAACGCCGCCTCCCTTGCGCACAATGGGAGACACTTCATGCTCAATTTCAAACGGCATCTGGCCGGTCTGGCCTCTGGGCTTGCCGCGGTTGCTCTGCTCGCCGGTGGCGCACTGGCCGATCCCGGGCTGATCTACGACCTCGGCGGCAAGTTCGACAAATCGTTCAACGAGGCGGCCTATAACGGCGCCGAGCAGTGGAAGGCCACCACCGGCGGCAACTATACCGATTTCGAGATCACCGACGCCGCGCAGCGCGAGCAGGCGCTCCGCCGCATGGCGCAGCAGGGCGCCAACCCCATCGTCGTGATGAGCTTCAACTGGGAATCGATCCTGCCGGCGCTGGCCGACGAATATCCCGACACCCGCTTCGTCCTGGTCGACGCCGTCGTCGACAAGCCCAACGTGCGGTCGGTGATCTTCGACGAGCATACCGGCTCGTTCCTCGTCGGTGCGCTCGCCGCGCTCAAGTCGGATACCGGCAAATACGGCTTCGTGGGCGGCCAGGACGTGCCGCTGATCCACAAGTTCTACTGCGGCTATGCGCAGGGCGTGAAGGCGGTGAACGCCGGCGCCGAGGTGTTCGAGAACTATGTCGGCACGACGCCCGAGGCGTGGAGCAATCCGGCGGTCGGCGCGGAGCTGGCCCAGGCGGCCTTCGACCGCGGTGCCGAAGTGGTGTTCGCGGCGGCCGGCGGCTCGGGCCTCGGCGTGATCCAGGCGGCCAAGGACAACGGCAAGTTCGCCATCGGCGTCGATTCCAACCAGGACTACATCGCGCCGGGCACCGTGCTGACCTCGATGGTCAAGCGCGTCGACGTGGCGGTCATCAATGCCTTCAATGACGGCCCGCAGCTCGAGACCGGCACCGTCGTGATGGGCCTTGCCGACGACGGCGTCGCCTATTCGCTGGACGAGTACAACGCCTCGCTGATCACCGACGACATGAAGGCCAAGGTCGAGGACCTCAAGGCCAAGATCATCGCCGGGGAAATCCAGGTCCACAACTATCTCGACGACAATCAGTGCCCGCTGTGATCGACGGGCTCTGATGGCTTCGGCTGACACCAACGCGCAGCGGCCCGAAGGGGCCGCTGCTGCCGCCCCGGCGATCGAGCTCAGGGGCATCAACAAGCATTTCGGGCCGGTGCACGCCAATCGCGACATCGACCTCAGGATCGAGCGTGGCACCATCCACGGCATCGTGGGCGAGAACGGCGCGGGCAAATCGACCCTGATGTCGATCCTCTACGGCTTCTACACCGCCGACAGCGGCGAGATCTTCGTCAACGGCCGGCTCGAGCACATCACCGATTCCCGCCACGCGCTGGCGCTCGGCATCGGCATGGTGCACCAGCACTTCATGCTGGTCGACAATTTCACCGTCCTCGAGAACCTGATCCTCGGCGCCGAGGACGAAATGCGCATCGGGCCAGCGCTGGACAAGGCGCGCGCCGAGCTGAAGCGCATCGAGACGGAATACGGCTTCGAGGTCGATCCCGACGCCGTCATCGAGGAAATCTCGGTCGGCCAGCAGCAGCGCGTCGAGATCCTCAAGGCCCTCTATCGCGGCGCCGACATCCTGATCCTCGACGAGCCCACCGGCGTGCTCACGCCCGAGGAGGCCGACGAGCTGTTCGGCGTGCTGCGCACGCTGCGCGACGAGGGCAAGACCGTCATCCTCATCACCCACAAGCTGCGCGAGATCATGGCCATCACCGACACCGTGTCGGTCATGCGTCAGGGCCAGGTCGTCGCGACGCTGCAGACGGCCGCCACCAGTCCCGAGCAACTGGCCGAGCTGATGGTGGGCCGCCGCGTCCTGCTGCGCGTCGACAAGGGGCCGGCCAATCCGGGCCAGCCGCTGCTCGAGGTCGAGCACCTCGTCGTCGCCGACGATCGCGGCGTCGTGCGCGTCAAGGACGTGAGCTTCGCCGTCCGTGGCGGCGAAATCGTCGGCATTGCCGGCGTCGCCGGCAACGGCCAGTCCGAGCTGCTCGAGGCGATCACCGGCATGCGCGACCGCAAGAGCGGCACGGTGCGCCTCGCCGGAAGGCCGCTCTCGCTGGCCGGCGACGACGGCGCGCGCCGCGCGCGGCGCGCCGGGCTCGCCCATGTGCCCGAGGATCGCCAGCGCATGGGGCTGGTGGTCAATTTCGAGGAATGGGAGAACGCCATTCTGGGCTACGAATACCTGCCGGCCTATGGCGGCCTCTTCCTCGACATCGCCAAGGCGCGCCGCGCCGCCGAGACGGACATCCGCACCTTCGACATAAGGCCGGCCAATGCCCGGCTGAAGACGGCCAATTTCTCCGGCGGCAACCAGCAGAAGATCGTGCTGGCGCGCGAGATCGGCCGCGACCCCGACGTGCTGGTGGTCGGCCAGCCGACGCGCGGCGTCGACATCGGCGCCATCGAGTTCATCCACAACCAGCTCATCAAGCTGCGCGATGCCGGCAAGGCGATCCTCCTCGTCTCGGTGGAGCTCGACGAAATCCGCTCGCTCAGCGACCGCATCCTCGTGATGTTCGACGGCCGCATCGTCGGCGAGTCCGATCCGGCGACGGCCACGGAGAACGAACTCGGCCTGATGATGGCCGGCATCCAGAAGGAAACCGCGGCATGAGACGCCCCATTCCGCGCTGGGCCGACCTGGTGCTGCTGCCGGCGCTCAACCTGGTGCTGGCCTTCGGCATTTCCGGCCTCGTGGTGCTGATGATCGGCGAAAATCCGCTCGAGGCCTACAGCGCCATCTTCGTGGGCGCCTTCGGCTCGGGCGACGGCCTCGGCTACACGCTCTACTACGCCACGAATTTCGTGTTCACCGGGCTCGCGGTCGCCATCGCCGCGCATGGCAGCATGTTCAACATCGGCGCCGAGGGGCAGGCCTATGTGGCCGGGCTCGGCGCCATCATCGTGGCGCTGGCGCTCGACCACACCAGCGGTTTCCTCGTCATTCCGCTGGCCATCGGCGGCGCCGCGCTGTTCGGCGCGATCTGGGCCGGCATTCCCGGCTGGCTGCAGGCCAAACGCGGCAGCCACATCGTCATCACCACGATCATGTTCAACTTCATCGCCGCCGCGCTGATGATCTTCATGCTCAACCGCTTCCTCAAGGCGCCGACCAGCAACGGGCTCGAATCGCGCGTGCTGGAGCAGGCGGCGTGGATGCCGCAATTGCGCAGCTTCATGCCGATCTTCGGCCATTCGCCGGTCAACCTGTCGCTGCTCCTCGCGCTGGTGCTGCTGGTGGGGTTCTGGCTGCTCGTCTGGCGCACGCGCTTCGGCTATGCGCTGCGCACGATGGGGCAGAATCCGGTGGCCTCGCTCTATGCCGGCATGGGCAACCAGAAGCTCATCATCGTCACGATGGCGATCTCGGGGGCGCTCGCCGGGCTCGTCGCCATCAACCAGATCCTCGGCGTCAACCACCGGCTCGTCGAGAATTTCGTCGCCGGCTACGGCTTCGTCGGCATCGCCGTGGCGCTGATGGGGCGCAACCACCCCGTCGGCATCGGCCTCGCGGCGCTGCTGTTCGGCGTGCTCTATCAGGGGGGCGCCGAGATGCAGTTCGTGCTGCCCAGCGTCAACAAGGAAGTGGTGGCGGTGGTGCAGGCGCTGGTGATCCTGTTCGCCGGCGCGATGGAGGGGCTGTTCCGCCCGGCGCTCGAGCGCTTCTTCATGCTGCTGCCGGCGCCGCGCAAGCTGCCGGCCGATGCTGCCCCCGCCGTCGGATCGGAAGGCTGAGCGATGGATTTCCTCGAGATCGTTTCGCTGCTCGCCGCCACGCTGAGGTTCACGACGCCGCTGCTGCTCGCCTGCCTCGCGGGCCTCTATTCGGAGCGTTCGGGCCTGTTCGACATCGGCCTCGAGGGCAAGATGCTGTTCGCGGCCTTTGCGGCCGGCGCCGTGGCGGGAACGACCGGCAATATGTGGCTGGGCCTGCTCGCCGCCGTCGGCGCGTCGCTGCTCACGTCGGGCGTGCAGGGCGCGGCCTCGATCAGCCTCAAAGGCAACCAGATCATCGCCGGCGTGGCCATCAACATGCTGGCGGCGGGCCTGACGACCTTCCTCGGCCAGAGCTGGTTCGGCCAGGGCGGCCGCACGCCGCAGCTGCCCGATGGCGGGCGCTTCCCCCGCATCCGGCTGCCCTTCGCCAGCGAGTTGAGCGGCGTGCCGATCCTCGGGCCGATCTACAATACGGTGCTCTCGGGCCACTACATCTTCGTCTATGTCGCCTTCCTGATGGTGCCGGTCACGGCCTATGTGCTGTTCCGCACGCGCTTCGGGCTCAGGCTGCGCGCCGTCGGCGAAAATCCCAAGGCGGTCGATACCGCCGGCATCGGCGTCAACCCCCTGCGCTACCAGGCGGTGATCATCACCGGCATCCTGTGCGGGCTGGCCGGCGCGCATCTCGCCATTGCGCAGGGTGCCGGCTTCAGCAACAACATGACGGCGGGTCGGGGCTATGTCGCGCTCGCCGCGCTCATCTTCGCCAAATGGAAGCCGTGGCCGGCCATGTTCGCCTGCCTGCTGTTCGGCTTCCTCGATGCCCTGCAGATCCGCCTGCAGGGCGCTTCCGTGCCGCTGATCGGCCAGATTCCGGTGCAGTTCATCCAGGCGCTGCCCTATGTGCTGACCGTCGTCCTGCTCGCCGGCTTCATCGGCCGCGCCGTCGGGCCCAAGGCCGGCGGCGTTGCCTATACCAAGGAGCGCTGAGGTGGCGACCGACGCCGAGCTGTTCGTCGCCGCCGAAGCCGTCCGCGCCCGGGCCTATGCGCCTTATTCGCGCTTTTCCGTGGGCGCCGCGATCCTCGCCGACGACGGCCGGATTTATGTCGGCTGCAATATCGAGAACGCCGCCTACCCGCTCGGCAATTGCGCCGAGGCCTCGGCCATCGCCGCCATGATCGCGGGCGGCGGCCGGCGCATCAGGCGCATCTACGTGACCGGGCCGGGCACCGCCCCGGTGACGCCCTGCGGCGGCTGCCGCCAGCGCCTGCGCGAATTCGCCGACCCCGACGTGGTGGTCATCAGCCACGGCGTCGACGGCACCCCGCTCCACCAGAGCGTGGCAGAGCTTCTGCCCCATTCCTTCGGGCCGGACCACCTGCCCAAATGAGCCGCCGCGACTCTACGTTGCTGGGGGGCATCGATCTTTGCTAGCCTCCTTCGTGGCGCACACGGCGCTCAAGGAGGCGAAATGAACCTCAGGGTCGTCGACCGGCCGGAGGTGGCGCCCGCCGGCAAGGCGCCGGTGCGCAACCCCGGCTTTCCGCTCGACCTCGACTGGGTCGGCCGCATCCGCATGAACCGCTCGGCGCTGGAGCGCCGCGCCATGACCATCGGCACGCGCCGCACGGTGAAGAAGGACTGGCAGGTCGCCTGGCTGCTGCGCGCCATCACCCTCATGGACCTGACGACGCTCAATTCCGACGACACCTCCGGCCGCGTCGAACGGCTCTGCGCCAAGGCGCGCCACCCGGTGCGCCAGGACATCCTCGACAGGCTCGGCGTCGGCAACCTGCGCATCGTGCCGGCGGCGGTCTGCGTCTACCACGCCTTCGTCGAAACCGCGGCGCGGGTGCTGGAAGGCTCCGGCATCCCCGTCGCTGCCGTCTCCACCGGCTTCCCGCACGGGCTCGCGCCGCTCGACACGAGGCTGCGCGAGATCGAGGCGTCGGTGGCAGCCGGCGCCCGCGAGATCGACATCGTCATCGAGCGCCATCTGGTGCTGACCGGTGACTGGCCGGCGCTCTACGCGCAGGTCAAGGCCTTCCGCCAGGCCTGCGGCGAGGCGCATCTCAAGACCATCCTCGGCACTGGCGAGCTCGCGACGCTCACCAATGTGGCGCGCGCCTCGCTCGTCTGCATGCTGGCCGGCGCCGATTTCATCAAGACCTCGACCGGCAAGGAGAAGGTCAACGCCACGCTCCCCACCTCGCTCGCCATGATCCGCATGATCCGCTGGTTCGCCGAAGAGACCGGCGTCGAGATCGGCTACAAGCCGGCAGGCGGCATCGCCGCGGCCAAGACGGCGCTCGACTACATGGCGCTGATGAAGGAGGAGCTGGGCACGCACTGGCTCACCCCGCACCTCTTCCGCTTCGGCGCCAGCTCGCTGCTCACCGACATCGAGCGCCAGCTCGAGCACGGCGCCACCGGCCGCTACGCCGCCGACTACCGCATGCCGATGGTGTGACATGAACAGGATCGCCGAAATCTTCGAAAGCCTCGATTACGGCCCGGCTCCCGAAAGTCCCGAGCCGGCCCTCGCCTGGCTCGCGAGCCGCGGCAATGCCTTCGGCCATTTCATCGCCGGCAAGTGGACGAGGCCCGGCAAGACCTTCGCCTCCGACAACCCGGCGACCGGCAAGACGCTCGCCGCCGTGACCGACGGCACCGCCGCCGACGTCGATCGGGCGGTGAAGGCCGCCCGCGCTGCCTTTCCCGGCTGGAGCGCATTGTCCGGCTACGAGCGGGCGCGGCACCTCTATGCCCTCGCGCGGCTCATCCAGAAGCACTCCCGGCTCTTCGCCGTGCTCGAAAGCCTCGACAACGGCAAGCCCATCCGCGAGAGCCGCGACCTCGACATCCCGCTCGCCGCCCGGCATTTCTACCACCACGCCGGCTGGGCCCAGCACCTGGCGCGCGAATTTCCCGGCCTGGTGCCCTATGGCGTGTGCGGCCAGATCATCCCGTGGAACTTCCCGCTGCTCATGCTGGCCTGGAAGATCGCCCCGGCGCTCGCCGCCGGCAACACCGTGGTGCTGAAGCCGGCCGAGTTCACCTCGCTCACCGCGCTGCTGTTTGCCGAGATCGTCGAGAAGGCGAAGCTCCCGCCCGGCGTCGTCAACATCGTCACCGGCGAGGGCGGCACCGGCGCCGCGCTGGTCGACCACCCCGGCGTCGACAAGATCGCCTTCACCGGCTCCACCGAGGTCGGCAAGCGCATCCGCGCCGCCACCGCCGGCACCGGCAAGGGGCTGAGCCTCGAGCTCGGCGGCAAGTCGCCCTATATCGTCTTCGACGACGCCGACATCGACAGCGCCATCGAAGGCCTCGTCGATGCCATCTGGTTCAACCAGGGCCAGGTGTGCTGCGCCGGCTCGCGCCTGTTGATCCAGGAGTCGATAGAAGAGCGTTTCATCGCCAAGCTCAAGCGCCGCATGGCGACGCTGCGCGTCGGCGATCCGCTGGACAAGGCCGTGGACATCGGCGCGCTGGTGGCCCCGGTACAGGTCGCGCGCGTGCGCGACCTGGTGAAGACGGGTGTCGCCGAGGGCGGCCAGCTCTACGAGCCCGACATCGAGATTCCCGGCGGCGACTGCTTCCTCAGACCCGCCCTCATCACCGGCGTGTCGCCGTCGCACACCGTGGCGACCGAGGAAATCTTCGGCCCCGTGCTGGTGGCGATGAGCTTCCGCACGCCCGACGAGGCGGTGGCCCTCGCCAACAACACGCGCTACGGCCTTGCCGCCACCATCTGGAGCGAGAACGTCAACCTCGCGTTCGACATCGCGCCGCGCCTCAAGGCCGGCGTCGTATGGATCAACGGCACCAACAATTTCGACGCCGCCGTCGGCTTCGGCGGCTACAAGGAATCGGGCTTTGGCCGCGAAGGCGGCCGCGAGGGCATGACGGCCTATCTGAAGCCCGGCTGGGAGGCGGCCCTGAAGCCGGCCGCTCCGCCGAAAGCGGCCGCCGCGGCGGCCGGCTCAAGCGAGGAAGGCAGCATCGACAGGACCGCCAAGCTCTACATCGGCGGCAGGCAGGTGCGCCCCGACAGCGGCTATTCGCGGCCGGTCCACGGGCCGGGCGGCGCCCTCGTGGGCGAAGTCGGCGAGGGCAACCGCAAGGACATCCGCAACGCCGTCGAGGCGGCGCGCGCGGCCCTGGGCTGGGGCACCGGCACGGCACATAATCGCAGCCAGGTCCTCTATTTCCTCGCCGAGAACCTCGACTACCGCGCCGAGGAATTTGCCCGGCGCCTCCGCGCGCAGACCGGCGAGAGCCTGGCCGCGGCCAACCGGGAAGTGGCGGCTGCGGTCGAGCGGCTCTTCGCCTTCGCCGGCTGGGCCGACAAATATGACGGCGCGGTGCACAACCCGCCGAGCCGCACCATTGCCCTCGCGATGGTCGAGCCGCTCGGCGCCATGGGCATCGTTGCGCCCCGCGAAAAGCCGCTGCTCGGCGCCGTGGCGCTGCTCGCGCCGGCGCTGGCGATGGGCAACCCCGTGGTGCTGGTGCCGTCCGAGGCCGCGCCGCTGTCGGTCACCGACCTCTATCAGGTCATCGAGACCTCCGACGTGCCCGCCGGCGTCGTCAACATCGTCACCGGCAGCGCCGCGACCCTGGGCCAGGTGCTGGCCGAGCACGACGGCGTCGATGCGCTGTGGTTCGCCGGCGACGCGGCCGGCTCGGCGGCGGTCGAGAAAGCCTCCATCGGCAACCTCAAGCAGACCTGGACCACCCGTGGCCTTGCCTACGACTTCGCCGACAAGGCGAAATTCGAAGGCGACTACCTCCTTCGCCGCGCCACCCAGGTCAAGAACGTCTGGGTGCCCTATGGCGCGTGACCGGACGGCACCGAGGGGCGGGAGCGCCTGATGGTCTTCCTCCCCCAGGAAGTGATCGTCCGCAAGCGCGACGGCGCAGAGCTCACGCGCGAGGAGATCGCCCAGTTCATCGCGGGCCTCGCCGGCGGCAGCGTCAGCCACGCGCAGGCGGCGGCCTTCGCGATGGCAGTGGTCTTCCGCGACATGACCCTCGCCGAGCGCGTCGCGCTCACCGAGGCGATGCGCGATTCCGGCGCCGTTCTCGACTGGTCCGGCCTCGACGGCCCGGTGGTCGACAAGCACTCGACCGGCGGCGTGGGCGACAATGTCTCGCTGATGCTGGCGCCCATCCTCGCCGCCTGCGGCGTCTATGTGCCGATGATCTCGGGGCGCGGCCTCGGCCATACCGGCGGCACGCTCGACAAGTTCGAGTCCATCCCGGGCTACACCACCGCGCCCGACAACGCGCTGTTCCGTAAGGTGACGCGCGAGGCCGGCTGCGCCATCATCGGCCAGACCGCCGACCTCGCCCCCGCCGACAAGCTGCTCTATGCCATCCGCGACGTGACCGGCACGGTGGAAAGCGTGCCGCTCATCACCGCCTCCATCCTGTCGAAAAAGCTCGCCGCCGGCCTCGACGCGCTGATCCTCGACGTGAAGTGCGGCTCGGGCGCCTTCATGCCCACGCTGGACAAGGCGCGCGAGCTGGCGCAGAGCCTCGTCGCGGTCGCCAACGGCGCCGGCACCCGAACCGCCGCGCTCATCACCGATATGAACGAGCCCCTGGCGAGTGCCGCCGGCAACGCGCTCGAGATGCGCAACGCCGTGGAGTTCCTCACCGGGACGCATCGCGACCCGCGCCTCCTTGAGGTCACCATCGCGCTCGCCGCGGGCGCGCTGGAGCTGACGGGCTTCGCCGGCGATGCGCGCCACGCCGCCCGCGCCGCGCTGGCCAGCGGCAGGGCGGCCGAGCGGTTTTCGCGCATGGTGGCGCTGCTCGGCGGGCCGGCCGATTTCGTCGAGACATGCGATACGCATCTCGCCGCCGCGCCCATCATCCGCGACGTGTTCGCCACCGCTGCCGGCGTCGTCTCGGCCATCGACACGCGCGGCATCGGCATGGCCGTGGTGGCGCTGGGCGGCGGGCGACGCCTGCCGGCCGACAGCATCGACCACGCCGTCGGCTTCGACCGGCTGGCGGGCCTCGGCCACGCCATCGACGCGGCAACGCCGCTGGCGCGCCTCCAT
>JBDHTK010000063.1:0-13783 GCA_039808625.1 Devosia sp.
AAGGCGATGCGGGCATTGGCGCGCGCCACCACCACCTCGCCGCTCTCGAGCGGCTGGCGCAGGCTGTCGAGCACGGAGGGGGCGAATTCCGGCAGTTCGTCGAGGAACAGCACGCCATTGTGGGCAAGGCTCGCCTCGCCCGGCCGGATGCGGATGCCACCGCCCACCAGCGCCGCCATCGAGGCCGAATGATGCGGGGCGCGGAACGGCCGGCGGTCGCTGAGGGCGCCGCCCGTGAGCTCGCCGGCGATGGACTGGATCATCGACACGTCGAGCAGCTCGCGCGGGCCCAGCGGCGGCAGGATGGAGGGCAGGCGCTCGGCCAGCATGGACTTGCCGGCGCCGGGCGGGCCGACGAGCAGGAGATTGTGGCCACCCGCCGCGGCGAGCTCCAGCGCGCGGCGCGCCACCTCCTGGCCGCGCACCTCGGCGAGGTCGGGCAGCGCCCCGGCCGGCGCGTGGCGCCGCGGCAGCGGCCGGGCGCACAGCTGATGGCCGCCCAGGTGGTTGACCAGCGCCAGCAGCGAGGCGGGCGCGACGATGTCGAGCTCCGCCCCGGCCCAGGCGGCCTCGGGTCCGCAGGCGGCGGGGCAGACGAGGCCGAGGCCGCGCGCCGAGGCGGCCATGGCGGCGGGGAGCACGCCCGAGCTCGGCGCCAGCCGGCCGTCGAGCCCGAGCTCGCCGAGGGCCAGATAGCCGTCGAGCGCGTCGGCGGGCACGGCGCCGATCGCCGCCATCAGCGCCAGCGCGATGGGCAGGTCGTAATGGCTGCCCTCCTTGGGCAGGTCGGCGGGGGCGAGATTGACCACGACGCGCTTGGGCGGCAGGCTCAGCCCCGAGGAGGCAAGGGCGGCGCGCACGCGCTCGCCGGCTTCCTTGATGGCCTTGTCGGGCAGGCCGACGATGACGAAGGCCGGCAGGCCGCCGGTCAGTTGCGCCTGCACGTCGACCGGCACCGCCGCGATGCCCTGAAACGCCACGGTCTGCACGCGGGCGAGCATTGCGACCTCGAAACATGCTTAAAATACCGGCCGACCCTAGCGCCGGGGCGGCGCCGCCGCAAGCGTGCTCCGCGGCCGCCACGGCACCCCGGCCAATCCCTGCCGGGCCATTAACCATGCCGTGAAATCAAGGAGTTAGGGCAAAGGTTAGCGCAAGGTTTCATTAAGCGCGGCATGTTGAGTCGAACCCATGATTTCGGTTCTCATGCGCCCCCTGGCCGCGCTTTTGGCAAAGGCCGTCGTCGTCGTGCTCGTGCTGGCGCTGATCTCGGCGTGCGCGCGCAGCCCGTTCGACTTCCAGTCCGACCGCAATGTCATGAAGGTCGGTGCGCCGATCCACGGCGACAACCGGCCGCATCCGGGGGTCAACCGGGCGCGGGCCATGCCCGTCCAGGGCGTCGACGTGGCGCGCTACCAGGGGATCATCGACTTCGAGCGGGTGCGCGCGGCGGGCATCCGCTTCGTCTACATGAAGGGCACCGAGGGCAAGGACTATGTCGATCCGGCCTTTGCCACCAACTGGGCCAAGGCGCGGGCGGCCGGCACGGCGCACGGCGTCTACCACTTCATGACCTGGTGCTCGACGGCGGCCGAGCAGGCACGCTGGTTCCGCCAGGTGGTGCCGCAGGACCCCACGGCGCTGCCGCCGGTGCTCGACCTCGAATGGAACCACCAGTCGAGCTGCAAGGCGAAGTTCTCCAAGGCCGACATGCTCGAAAAGATCCATGTCATGCTCAAGGCGATGGAGGAGCACACGGGCAAGCTGCCGATCATCTATACCGACATTCCGTTCCATCGCGACGTGCTCGAGGGCGAGGCTTTCGACAATCCGTTCTGGCTGCGCTCGACCGCCGCCGAGCCGCATGAGCGCTACGGCAACCGGCGCTGGATGTTCTGGCAGTGGACGCAGACCGGCACGGTCCACGGCGTCACCGGCGAGGTCGACCGCAACGCCTTCTACGGCACCGAGGACGACTGGACGGTGTTCCTGCTCACCGGGTGCGACCCGCGCGAGCTGTCGCGGCTCGGGCCGGGCGGGCGCTGCCGGCTGGTGAAATAGGCGCGGCGCCCGCTTGTGCGCGCGCGGCGGCGGGCCTAGCCTCGGCGCCGTGATTTGCCGGGCACGGGCCCGGCCCCGAGCGAGGGAGACAGCCGATGGCCAAGGGCCAGATGCGCAAGACCAAGGAAGCCAAGAAACCCAAGAAGGAAAAGCCGAAGGTGCTGGCCACCGCCGGCCTCAACGCTCCGGCGGCAGCGGGCAAGAAGAAATAGGCCGCACGCACCGTGGAACGACGTTCGGGCCGCCCGCCGGGCGGCCCTGTCGTTTCAGCCGACCAGCCCCGAAGTGCGGACGCCGTCGATGAGGAACTGGATGGCGAGCGCGGCGAGCAGCACGCCGACGACGCGGCTCACCACGGCGAGGCCGGTGAGCCCCAGCAGGCGCTGGATGGGGATGGCGACGAGCATGGCGAGATAGCACAGGGCGAGGATGGCGACGAGGGCGAGGACGACGAGGCCCCAGCCCGGCGTGAACGTCCCCTCGGCGGTCGCGAGCAGGATCACGGCGCTGATGGCGCCCGGCCCGGCGATTAGGGGTGTCGCCAGCGGGAACACCGAAATGTCGTGGCGGGTCTTGGCCTCGCTCTCCTCCTCGGGCGTGGTGCCGGTGCCGCCCGAATGGCGGGCGAAGACCATGTCGATGGAGATGAGCAGCAGCAGCACGCCGCCGGCGATCCTGAGCGCCGGGATGGTGATGCCGAACAGCTTCAGCAGCGGATCGCCGAACAGCGCGAAGAACATGAGGATGCCGAGCGCGATGAGCGTGCCGCGCAGGGCCATGACGCGGCGCTCGGCGGTGGTCATGCGCTCGGTGAGGGCGGCGAAGACCAGCACCAGATCGGCCGGCCCGATGGTGGCGAAGAAGGTCGAGAGCGCCAGGAGGAAAGTGTCGAGGCGCATGGCTCAGGCCCGGCGCTTTTCGATGGCGTCCCAGATCAGGGGCGCGATGTCGGGACCGCCGAGGCGCCTGATCTCGCGGATGCCGGTGGGCGAGGTGACGTTGATCTCGGTCAGATAGTCGCCGATGACGTCGATGCCCACGAAGATCATGTCGAGCTCCCGGAGGCGCGGGCCGATGGCGGCGCAGATGGCGCGCTCGCGCGGCGTCAGCGCGCTGAGCTCGGGGCGGCCGCCGACATGCAGGTTGGAACGCGATTCGCCTGCCGACGGGATGCGGTTGACGGCGCCCACCGGCTCGCCGTCGATGAGGATGATGCGCTTGTCGCCACGCCGCACCTCGGGCAGGTAGCGCTGCACCATGAAGGGCTCGCGGAAGGCCTGCTCGAACAGTTCGAGCAGGCTGACGAGATTGTGGCTGCCCTCCTCGATGAAGAACACGCCCGCGCCGCCATTGCCGTAGAGCGGCTTGACGATGATGTTGCCGTGCGCGCGCCGGAACTCCTGGATCAGCGCGCGGTCGCGGGTGATGAGGGTGGGCGGCATCAGCTCGGGGAATTCGGTGACGAGAATCTTCTCGGGCGCGTTGCGCACGGCGAAGGGCGGATTCATCACATAGGTCCCGGGATGAATGCGCTCGAGCAGATGCGTGACGGTGATGTAGTTCATGTCGAAGGGCGGATCCTGGCGCATCAGCACCACGTCGAACCCGGCAAGGTCGCGCCGTGCCGCCTCGCCCAGCCGGTAGTGCTCGCCCCCCGGCCGGTCGAACACCTCCACCGGCTGCACCAGCGCCGACAGCGTGCTGCCGCTGAGCCCGAGCGTGGGCACCGTGTAGTAGAAGAGCCGATGGCCGCGCGCCGCGGCCTCCAGCATCATGGCGAAGGTCGAATCCCCCTGCGGGTTGATGGCGGCGATGGGATCCATCTGCACGGCGACATTGAGCATCACAGCACCCCGGTGGCATCGAAAGCGCCGGTGATGTGGCGCGGCAGCGCGAAGGGCGCAAGGAAAATCACGTCGAAGCGGATGTCGGGCGCCGCCCCGTCGGCATGGCGGGCGAGCCACAGGCCGGCGGCGCGCACGAGCCGGCGGCGGTTGACGGCAGCGAGCGCCGCGGCCTCGCCGGCCGAAAAGCCGCGCGCCTTGACCTCGACGAAGACGGTGACGCGGCCGCGCCGCGCCACGATGTCGAGCTCGCCGGCCGGCGTCCGCACCCGCCGCGCCAGGACGCGATAGCCCTTGGCGCGCAGATAGAGCGCCGCCAGCGCCTCGGCGCGGCGGCCGGCACCCTCGGCGAAGCGGCGCGCCTCAGCGCCCGGCCTTCCTGGCGAGCGCGGCATCGTAGACCTCCTTGCGCTTCACGCCGAAGCGCGCCGCGACGGCATCGACGGCGGCGCGCAGCGGCATTTCGGCCAGCGCTTCGGCGAGCGCCGCCTGCCAGGCCCCGGCATCGGGGCCGGCATCGGGGGCGCCGCCGACGAGGATCACCGCCTCGCCCTTTTCGGCACCGGCAAAGCGCCCGGCCAGCTCGCCGAGCGGCCCCTGCACGAGGCGCTCGAACTTCTTGGTCAGCTCCAGCGCGACGGTCGCCGCGCGCGCCGTGCCGAAGGCCGCCGCCATGTCGGCGAGCGTGGCGCCCAGCCGGCGCGGCGATTCATAGAACACCAGCGTCTCGCGCCGGTCCGCCAGCGCCGCGAGCGCGGTGCGGCGCGCCGCCGCCCGGGGCGGCAGGAAGCCGAAGAAGCCGAAGGCGTCGGTGGGCAGGCCGGCCACGGCGAGCGCCGCGAGCAGCGCCGAGGCGCCGGGGGCGGCAAAGACCGGCAGGGCCGCGGCGCGCGCGGCGCGCAGCAGCGGAAAGCCGGGATCGGAGAGGAGCGGCGTGCCGGCATCGGAAATCAGCGCCACGCGCCCGCCGCGCCGCAGATCGTCGAGAACGGTCTCGACCAGGGCGCGCTCATTGTGCTCGTGCAGCGGCCGGCGCGGCGTCGTTATGCCGTAATGGCCCAGGAGCTTGCCGGAAGTGCGGGTGTCCTCGCAATAGATCACGTCGGCCGCCGCCAGCGTGTCGAGGGCGCGCAGGCTGATGTCGCGCAGATTACCGATGGGGGTCGCCACCACATAGAGGCCCGGCGCCAGCGGTGGCGCCTCGAAGCCGGTGCCCGCGATGAAGAAGCGCCGCGCCTGCACGTCCCCGATCCTTAACGAGATGTTACGCGAGAGCTTTAAGGAGGGGCGCGGGTTTTGTATAGGACGAAGGCCGGCCAAGGTCCGGCGGGAGGTGAGCCGTGCCAGCAGCACTGATCGGGCGCCGCAAGGCGATGCGCATGCTGGCCGGCGGCGGCGCGCTGCTGGCGCTCGCGGGCTGCAGCGCCGACCGGTTCAATCTCGGCTTCGGGCTGCCGGGCGACGACCGGCGCGACCCGCCCCTCGCGCAGGGCAAGGTTTTCGGCACCGGCCCGGTGCGCGTGGCGCTGCTGCTGCCGCTCAGCGGCGAGGCGGCGGCCATCGGCACGGCGATGGCGCATGGCGCGGAGCTGGCGATGGACTTCATCGCGCAGAACCCCAACATCGCGGACAACATCACGCTGGTGCTCAAGGACAGCGGCAGCTCGGCAGCGGCCGCGGCGGCGGTGGCGCAGCAGGCGGTGGGCGAGGGCGCGGCGCTGATCCTCGGGCCGCTCAGCGCCGACCAGGTGTCGGCGGCGGGCGGGGTGGCGCGCTCGGCCGGCATTCCGCTCATCGGCTTTTCCAACAATTCCGGCGCCGCGCAGGCGGGCGTCTACCTGCTCAACGTCTTGCCCGAAAGCGAGACGAAGCGCTCGCTCGCCTATGCGCGGACGCTCGGCCGGCGGGCCTTTGCGGGGCTGTTTCCGGCCAATGATTTCGGGCGCCTGCAGCAGGCCGCCTTCAGCCAGGCGGCGGCCGACCTGGGCCTGCGCGTCGTCGGCGTCTACAGCTTCGCCAGCGAGGCCGAGGCGCGCGCCGTGGTGGCCGAGGTGGCGCCGATCCTGCGCGCCGGGCAGGTCGATGCGCTGTTCCTGCCCGACCGCGCGACGGCGCCGAGCTTCGGGGTGATGTTCGAGGAGGCCGGCATCGCCGGCGGCGCCATCCAGCTCATCGGCTCGGCCGACTGGAACAACGATGCCAACATCCAGAACACGCCGTGGCTCGCCGGCGCGCTCTATCCGGCGGTGGACGAGGCCGGCTACCAGGCGATCCTGCCGGCCTACCGGCAGAAATTCTCCGGTACGCCGCATCCCTTCGTGACCCTCGCCTATACCGGCGTGGTGCTCGCCAACGTCTCGGCGCTGTCGATGGGCACGCCGCGCTACGACCGCGCCCAGCTCACCACGCCGGGCGGCTTCAACGGCCGCGACGGCGTCTTCCGCTTCCTGCCGGACGGGCGCAGCGACTATGCGCTGGTGATGAAGAAGGTCGTCAGCGGCGGCGCGCAGGTGGTGGACGGGCCCAAGCTTTAGCTGCCGGCTTAAGCTTGTCTGAACCGGCGGCGGCTAGGCTCGCCGCATGGCCCTCGCCGATCCCATCGCCGTGCCCAAGGCCGCCGCCGCGCCGGCGCCGGCCTCCACCATTCCCTATCGCGACGGCTATTGGGGCCTTGCCGGCCTGGGGCTGGCCTGGGGGCTGGCGCGGATGCTGCAGCTCGACGCGCTCGTCGCGGCGCCGCTCGTCCTGCTCGCCACGGCGCTGCCCATGCTGGCGCTGGAATGGCGGCGCGCCGGGCCGGCGCCGCGCCGGCGCCAGACTCACGCTCCACTCGCCTATCTCGTCGGCCTCGGCCTCGCGCTCGCGCCGTTCCTTGCCGTGCACGCGCAGGCGCAGGGCATCTGGGCATGGCTCGTCGCGGCGCTGGTCGCGGCACCGGCCCTCGGCCTGCGGCTCGGGCTCGAAGCGGTGCGCAACGGCGCCGTCAGCGGCGGCTTTCCGGCGGCGCTCGGGCTGGCGCTGCTGCCGCCGCGGCGCGACCGGCTTGCGGCGCTGGCCCCGGCGGCGCGGCTCTTCGCGCTCAAGGCGTTCTTCATTCCGCTCTACGGGGCGAGCCTGTTCGCGCTGGTGAAGCTCGGGCTCGGCGCGGCGCCGGCCACGCCCGGCGGCTGGCTGCTGCTCGCCGTCGTCCTCGCCTATACGATCGATCTCGGCTTCGGGCTCGCCGGCTATGTGTTCGCGAGCAACGACCTGGTGCCGACCGTGCGCTCGACGCAGAGGCTGGCGCTCGGCTGGCTCGCCTGCCTCGTCTGCTATGGACCGGTGTTCGCCCACTGGCCGGACTTCGCCATGGTGGTGCAGGCCGAGATCGGCTGGCCCGGCGATTTCGCCGCCACGGCGGCGACGGTGCCGGCCGCCGTCGCGCTGCTCGGCCTCCTCGCGCTCTATGTCTCGGCGAGCGTCCATTTCGGCCTGCGCTTCTCGAATCTATGCAATCGCGGCGTGCTGGCGGCGGGGCCCTATCGCTACATGAAGCATCCGGCCTATTTCGCCCATGTCGCCAATGCGTGGCTCCTGTGCCTCGTGCTGCTGCCGGCGAGCGGCGCGCCGGCGGGACCGACGCTGGGGCTCGTGCCCGTCGCCTTCACGCTGTTCTACTGGCTGCGCGCCAGAACCGAGGAGCAGCACATGCGCGAAGATCCCGCCTATGCCGCCTATGCCGAATGGATCGCGCAGAACGGCGTTCTGGGTCGGGTCCGGCGGCAGCTCGGACTCTAGGCGGCGAGGTCGGCGACGACGGCGTCGAGGACGGGCCAGCCCTTGTCGGTGACACGCAGATTGCCGTTGGGGAGCGTCTCGACGAAGCCGATGCGGCGCAGCTCCTCGACCTGGCGCGGGTCGAGGGCGCGGCCGGACAGCGTCGCGAAGCGCGCCGGATCGATCCCCTCGCGCAGGCGCAGGCCCATGACCAGCAGCTCGTCGCCCTCCTCCTCCCAGGTGAGGATGTCGTCGGTCACCATGCCGTGGCCGCGGCCTAGAACGCGCTTCTGCCACTCGAAGGGGAGCTTCTCCATCGCGGTGGCGTGGCGGTGGCCGTCGACCAGGAGCCGCCCATGCGCGCCGGGGCCGATGCCGGCATATTCGCCATAGCGCCAGTAGATGAGGTTGTGGACCGATTCCTGGCCGGGGCGCGCATGGTTGGAAATCTCGTAGGCGGGCAGGCCCGCGGCGCGCGTCAGCTCCTGCGTCAGCTCGTAGAAATCGGCGCCCAGCTCCTCGTCGGGCAGCCGCAGCTTGCCGGCGTTCCACAGGTCGTAGTAGCGCGTGCCCAGCTCGATGGTGAGCTGGTAGAGCGAGACATGGCCCTCGGCCATCCACAGGGCTTCCTTGAGCTCGTCCTCCCAGTCGCCGAGCGTCTGGCGCGGGCGGGCATAGATGAGATCGAAGCTCGAGCGCGGGAAGATCGACTGGGCAAGGCGCACGGCGCGCACCGCCTCGTCCACGCTGTGGCGGCGGCCGAGCTCGGCCAGCGGGCCCTCGCGCAGCGACTGCACGCCGAGCGAGACGCGGTTGACGCCGGCGCTGCGATAGCCGCGGAAGCGGCCGGCCTCGACCGAGGTCGGGTTGGCCTCGAGCGTGACCTCGGCATCTGGAGCGATGCTCCAGTGGCGGCCGACGGCGTCGATGATCGCCGCCACCGAGCGCGGTTCCATGAGCGAGGGCGTGCCGCCGCCGAAGAAGATCGAGCGCACCGTGCGGCCCGGCGCAAGGCGGGCGAAATGGGCGATCTCGGCGGCGTAGGCGGCGACGAAGTCCGCTTCGTCGAAAGCGCCGCGGTGGACGTGGCTGTTGAAGTCGCAATAGGGGCATTTGGCGGCGCAGAAGGGCCAGTGCACATAGACGCCGAAAAGCCCATTGGAACGATCTTTCTGGGGCGCGAGCTTATCCAAAAACCGGCCTCCACTTTCTGGGCTCGCGCCCGTCAGGACTGCTCAACGGCGCCCTCCACGAATTTCGCGAAGGCGCGGGCGCGGTGGCTGAGGCCGACCTGGCCGGGCGCCCAGCTGTGCTTGGCCGAGGACGGCATCTCGCCGAAGGTGATGTCGAAGCCGTCGGGCATGAACACCGGGTCGAAGCCGAAGCCCTGGCTGCCGCGCGGCGGCCAGACCAGCGTTCCAGTGGCCCGGCCCTCATAGAGGTCGTCGCGCCCGTCGGGGTGGGCGAGGCAGAGCGTCGCGACGAAGCTGCCCTTGCGCAGTCCCGGCGAGGTGGCGCCGGCCGCCTGCAGCTGATCCTCGACGCGGCGCATGGCCATCTCATAGTCGCGGCCGGTCGGGGTCTCGGCCCAGTTGGCCGTGTAGACGCCGGGGGCGCCGCCCAGCGCCTCGACGCACAGGCCGGAATCGTCGGCGAGCGCCACCATGCCGGCGGCCCGCGCGGCGGCATGCGCCTTGAGGCGGGCGTTCTCGACGAATGTCGTTCCAGTCTCCTCCGGCTCGGCGAGGCCGAGAGCGGCGGCCGAGACCAGCACCAGCCCGAGCGGGGTGCACAGCTCGCGGAATTCGGCGAGCTTGCCGGCATTGTGGGTGGCGAGCAGCAGCGTGTCGCCGCGTTTGAGGCGAGCAAGGCTAGCCATGAACTTCTGCCAGGCAAGTGCGGTGAACAGTCATGGCGCCGGCAGCTCCAGCACGGCGCGCTGGGCGGCGACCAGCTCGGCGACGCCCTTGTCGGCGAGCGCCATGAGGCTGTCGAGCTCGGCGCGCGAGAAGGGGGTGTGCTCGGCGGTGCCCTGGATCTCGACGAAATGGCCGGCGCCGGTGAGCACGAAATTGGCGTCGGTCTCGGCCTCGACGTCCTCGAGATAGTCGAGATCGAGCACCGGCGTGCCGCGATAGATGCCGCAGCTCACCGCCGCCACCTGGTCGCGCAGCGCCGCGCCCCTGGTCAGCCCGCGCGCCGCGAGCCGGCCGTCGGCGTCGTGCAGCGCCACATAGGCGCCGGTGATGGCCGCGGTGCGCGTGCCGCCATCGGCTTCGAGCACGTCGCAATCGAGGGTGATCTGGTTTTCGCCGAGCGCCTGCATGTCGACCACGGCGCGCAGCGCCCGGCCGATGAGGCGCTGGATCTCCTGGGTGCGGCCGGTCTGCTTGCCGGAAGCCGCCTCGCGCCGCGTGCGGGTATTGGTGGCGCGCGGCAGCATGCCGTATTCGGCGGTGACCCAGCCCAGGCCGGAGCCGCGCCGCCAGGGGGGCAGGGTGGTTTCGACCGAGGCGGTGACGAAGACGCGGGTATTGCCGAAGCTGACGAGGCAGCTGCCTTCGGCCTTCATGGCGACGCCGCGTTCGAGGGTGACGGGGCGCAGCTGGTCGGCGGCACGGCCGGACGGGCGCATCTGCATGGTGGGGCGGGCTCCGGGCGTCGGATCGGTTCGTTAACCGCCTCTTAACCCTCGCCCCGCGCCGCCACAACCCGGCCGCGGCTTTCATCGACCGCGGTTTTTGCCTAGATGGTTAGGAGCGACAATTTGAATGAAACGCCAACGCCGATGCCCAAGGGCCCCGAGGATTTCCTGAGCGTGCTCAATGCGCGCAGCCAGGACATCTTCAAGAAGATCGTCGAGCGCTATCTCGAGACCGGCTCGCCCGTCGGCTCGCGCGACCTGTCGCGGCTGCTCAGCGTCGAGCTGAGCCCGGCCTCGGTGCGCAACGTCATGGCCGACCTCGAGGATCTGGGGCTGATCGCGGCGCCGCACACCTCGGCCGGCCGGCAGCCGACGCAGCAGGGGCTGCGCTTCTTCGTCGACGCCATGCTGGAAGTGGGGGCGGTGGACGAGGCCGAGCGGGCGCGCATCGCCAGCCAGATCGAGGGGCAGGCGCAGGGCGGCAAGCTCGAGGACTACCTGACCGAGGCCTCCTCGCTCCTCAGCGGGCTGAGCCACGGGGCCGGGGTGGTGATCGCCGGCAAGGCCGACCCCGTGCTCAGGCACATCGAATTCGTGCGGCTCGACCAGACGCAGGCGATGGCCATCCTCGTCGGCCAGGACGGCACGGTGGAGAACCGCGTCGTGCCGCTGCCGCCGGGGCTCACCCCGGGGGCGCTGACGCAGGCCTCGAACTATCTCGCCAATCTGGCGCAGGGCAAGACCATCGCCGAGGCGCGGGCGGCGGTGGCGGCCGAGCGGGCGGCGCATATCGCCGAGCTCGACGAACTGACGCAGAAGCTGGTCGAGACCGGGCTCGCGACGCTCAGCGAAGGCACGAGCCAGCAGGCGCCGACGGTCATCGTGCGCGGCCGCGCCAACCTCATCGCCGATGCGATGGAATCGGAGGAGCTGGGGCGCATGCGCCGGCTCTTCGACGAGCTCGAGCGCCAGGAGGGGCTGATCGAGCTGCTCGGCGACGCCGACAAGGCGGACGGGGTGCGCATCTTCATCGGCTCGGAGAACAAGCTGTTCTCGCTCTCGGGCTCGTCGGTGATCCTCAGCCCCTACAAGGACGCCAGCGAGAAGATCATCGGGGTGCTGGGGGTGATCGGGCCGACGCGGCTCAACTATGCGCGCATCGTGCCGGTGGTCGACTACACGGCGCAGGCGATCAGCGCCATCATGGCGCGCAAGAAAGCTTGAAAAGCGCCGCCGCGTGGCCGATATGCGGGGCAATTCATGCCGGCGCGACCGGCGTTTCCAACCAGTCGAGACGACGATGAGCGACGATACGATGGCGCAGGACGGGTTCGAGCCGCGCGAAGAGCTGCAAGGCGCCGCCCCCGAGACCGAAGACACCGGCGCGGCGCTGGCCGCCGAGAACGCGGAGCTCAAGGACCGCGTGCTGCGCCTTGCCGCCGAGATGGACAATCTCCGAAAGCGCATGGAGCGCGAGATCGCCGATGCGCGCGCCTATGCGATCACCCGCTTCGCCCGCGACATGCTGAGCGCCACCGATTCGCTGAGCCGGGCGCTGCAGACGCTGCCGGCCGAGGCGCGCGCCACCGCCGACGGCCCGCTCAAGGCGCTGATCGAGGGCATCGAGCTCACCGAGCGCGAGATGCAGCGGCTGCTGGGCACGCACGGGGTGACGCCGATCGAGGCCGAGGGGCAGAAATTCGACCCGCACCGCCACCAGGCGATGTTCGAGGTGCCCGATCCGAGCCGGCCCGAGGGCACGGTGGTGCAGGTGGTGCAGACCGGCTACGCCATCGGCGACCGGGTGCTGCGCCCGGCGCTGGTCGGCGTCGCCAAGGGCGCCCCGGCGGCGCCGCCCGCCGGCGAGACGCATATCGACAAGAACGCCTGAGGGAAGGCCCCCTCAGCCGCCCCTGCGGGCACCTTCTCCCCTGAGGGGAGAAGGGTCCTGACTGCGAGGCTTTGTGCCAGCCTCGCCCCACCCGCGGTGTCGTCCCCGCCGGCGCGGGAATGACAGACCGAAAGGAGCGGGGAAAATGACCGGCGCCTAGAGGAAATCGGCCAGTGCGGCGCGGGTGACGCCCAGCGCGTCGAGGCGGGACCAGGCGCGGGCGAGCGAGCCGTCGGTGTCGATGGGGCGGGTGGCGTCTTCGACCACCACCGTCTCGAAGCCGAGGGCCCGGCCGTCCTCGGCCGTCCAGGCGACGCAGAAATCGGTGGCGAGGCCGCACAGGAACAGGCGCTTGAGGCCGCGCTCGCGCAGGTAGCCGGCCAGCCCGGTCGGCGTCGTCCTGTCGTTCTCGCGAAAGCCCGAATAGGAATCGATGGCGGGCCGGAAGCCCTTCCTGATCACGGCCTGGGCATGGGGAATGTCGAGCGCGTCGGCGAATTCGGCGCCGCGCGTGCCGATGACGCAATGGTCGGGCCAGAGCACCTGCGGGCCGTAGTCGAGCGCTATCGTCGAGAAGGGCGCGTGGCCGGGATGGCGCGAGGCGAAGGAGACGTGGCCGGCCGGGTGCCAGTCCTGCGTCAAAACGACATTGGCGAAGCGCCGCGCCAGGGCGTTGACCGGCGCGATGATGGCGTCGCCGCCGGCGACGGCAAGGCTGCCGCCGGGCAGGAAATCATACTGGATGTCGATGACGACCAGCGCGTCGTCGGGCCCCGGCGTCAGGCTCATATGGATTGCGGCGCTCCCGTGCTGCGGGGCCCGTTAGAGCATATCGCCGCAGGCCCGCCAAGCCGGCCGCCGCAGCGCCCGCGCAGGCCGGCAAAGCCCCGGAAAATAGCGGCTCGCGGCGCTTGCAGCCCCAAAACCCCGACCCTATATAGCGGCCAGGGCCGGCAGGTGCCGGCCAGACTCCAAATTCAGCGAGGAACCCGACACCCCTCGCGGGGCTCGCCGTACTGCCGAACGGAGTTCGGTTTCGGGTTCGCTTAGGAAAGAGGCAAGGCATGGCTAAAGTTATCGGTATCGACCTGGGCACCACGAACAGCTGCGTGGCGGTGATGGACGGGGCCAACCCCAAGGTCATCGAGAATTCCGAGGGGGCGCGCACGACGCCCTCGATGGTGGCGTTCACCAAGGATGGCGAGCGGCTGGTGGGCCAGCCGGCCAAGCGCCAGGCGGTGACCAACCCGGAAGGCACGCTGTTCGCGGTGAAGCGCCTCATCGGCCGGCGCTTCGACGACCCCATGGTCGAAAAGGACAAGGGCCTCGTGCCCTTCCACATCGTCAAGGGCGACAATGGCGACGCCTGGGTCGAGGTCGAGGGCAAGAAATACTCGCCCTCCGAGGTCTCGGCCATGATCCTCACCAAGATGAAGGAAACGGCGGAAGCCTTCCTCGGCGAGAAGGTGACGCAGGCCGTCATCACCGTGCCGGCCTATTTCAACGACAGCCAGCGCCAGGCCACCAAGGATGCCGGCAAGATCGCCGGGCTCGAGGTGCTGCGCATCATCAACGAGCCGACGGCGG
>JBDHTK010000064.1:0-13706 GCA_039808625.1 Devosia sp.
TATTGCGGCGGCGCCCGGCAGGCTGGTGCGCGGGGCGATGACCCGCGTATCGGTCCTCGCCCTCGGGGCCGCGCTGGCAGCGTTCGCCGCGGGCTCGGCCCGCGCGCAGGACACCCGCACTGTCATCGACGGCGTCGGCGGCGGCGGGGTGATCCTGCTCGACGCCGCTGATGCGGCCGTGCTTGCCGGCGCCGGCTATGCCGTCTCCGACGGCATCCTCGCTTCGGGCGGCTTCAGCGCCGGGGCCGTGGACATGCTCGGCGTCTCGACCGGCGGGGTCATCCAGCAGGGGGCGGGGGGCGCCGGCGACTTCGTCGTTTCCGACAAGATCTTCAGCAATTTCGTCACGACGGGCGGCGCCGGCAGCGGCGGCGGCGCGGGGCTGGGCGGCGTCTTCTTCGTCAACCAGAACGCGTCCCTCACCCTCAACAACGTGGACTTCACCCGCAACACGGTGATCGGCGGGCAGGGCGGCAGCACCCCGGCGCTGAATCTCGGCTCGGTGCAGATCGCCATCGGCGAGATCGCCCTGCCGTTCCTGCCCATCTCGGCCTACCATTTCACGCCCGTCCTGAGCGGCGGCAACTACACCTACACCATGAGCTCCCTGACGCTGGACGAGCGCATCCAGAACCTGGAGCCGGGCATGCGGATCGCCTTGCCCGGCAGCGCGGCGCTGGTGGAGATCACCGCCATTTCGGCGGATCGCAAGACGCTGACCTTCGCCACGCCGGTGTCCGTCAACGCGAGCTTGTTCCAGACAGCAAGCAGCCTCGACCGCAGCACCGGCCAGAGCGGCACCAAGCTGAAATTCGGCGACACCGCCATTCTGGCCAAGGTGCAGGTCGGCTCGTTCCTCACGATCGACGGCAATGCGACCGCCCTCAAGGTCACGGCGATCGACGTCGAGCACAAGACCGTCACCCTGAGCGGTGCGCCCGACTGGAATGCCATTATTCCCGACCCCGGCAACCCGCTGGACCAGGGGGCCGACGTCAGCTTCCTGAACCTCACCAGGGCCGACATCAGCCTCGTCAAGAACGTCTCCGGCCAGGTCATCACGGTCGCCGGCGAGACCGGCGTCTTCAAGCCCGGCATGGTGCTCGGCAAGCCCGACGACAAATATTCCACCGGGGGCCTGACCTTCGGCGACGGCGACAGCGTCGTCATCACCGGCGTCGTCTACGACCCGGCCACCAACGAGACGCACATCACCGTGCAGGGGACCCTGCCGTCGGACCTCACCACCTTCGAGGCCAGCTACGAGCAGGCGACGATCGGCTCGAACGTGCTGAAGATCGCGAGCAGCCGGCTCGTCTCTGGCATGCGGGTCACCGGCCCGGGTCTGACCGGCGACGTCTTCATTGGCGCCGTCCTGCCCGACGGCACGGTGACGCTGGTGCGCGCCGACGGCACCACGCCGGTCAACATCACCGTCCAGCCCGACTCGCTCACCTTCAGCAACGTCACCGGCGTCGACGGCACGCAGGTGACCTTCGCCAACGCGGCCATGCTCGGCGACGTTTCCGTGGGCATGCTCGTCTCCGGCCCCGGCATTCCCGAGGGCACGACGGTCGAGTCGATCTCCGGTGACGGCAGGACCGTGACGCTCAGCTCGTCGCTGGGGTCCGGCGTCGACCTCACGAACATCACCTTCGGCTCGGAAACCTCCACCGGCGGGAGCATGAACAACCTCGACCAGGCGATCACCGGCAGCACGGGCAAGAACGGCAACAATGGCTGGCCCTCGAACGTGATCTGGGGCGATGGCGAGGGCAATGACGGCTTCGGCGGTGGCGGCGGCGGCGACGGTACGGTCGGCGCGGGCGGCACCGGCGGCACCGGCGGCAATGGCAGCGCGGCCCTGTCGTGGAATCCCGACCAGATCTGGACGGTCATCGATACCGCCGCCGATGCGGCGCTCGACACGGCCACGGCGCTGGGCGAACTGCTCGACTTCCCGCCCGACGTGGCGCCCTCGATCATCGCGACCCTCGCCGCCGCCAAGGACTTCATCACCCTGGGCAAGGAGATCGCCATCCTCACCGACTGGTCCATCCAGTTCGCGGCCGGCAACAACGCGCTCGGCGGCGATGGCGGCGAGGGCGGCTATGGCGGCAGCGGTTCCGACTTCTTCGGTGGCGGCGCCGGTGGCGCCGGCGGCAATGGCGGCGATGCCGGCAATCGCGATGCCGGCCATGGCGGCGACGGCGGCGACGGCGGCAGGGGCGGCCAGGGCGGCTTCGGCGCCGGTGGTGGCATGGGCGGCGCCGGCGGCACCTATGGCGACGGCGTCATGGCGCCGACCAACACCGGCTGGGGCGGTTTTGCGGGCCATGGCGGCTTCGGCGGCGGCGACGGCGCCAATGGCGACGGCTATGGCGGCGACGGTGGCGATGGCCTGGGCGGCGCCATCTTCGTGCGCGACGGCGGCGCGCTGACCATCACCGGCAATTCCACCTTCGACTCGAACGGCGCGCTGGGCGGCGACGCGGGCGAGGGCGGCGCGGCGGGCGCCGCGGCCGGCGCCGACCTGTTCATGATGCGCGGCTCCACGGTCGTCATCCGGCCCGGCGCGACCGGCGGCGTGGACAATGTGGTCACCTTCAACGGCACCATCGGCGACGACAGCCGCGAGAGCTATGTCGGCGCCCCCAACGGCAAGGGCTTCGGCGCCGGCCTCACCATCGGCAAGGGCCTGACCATCTTCAACGGCAGGAATACCTATACCGGCCAGACCACCATGGAAGGCGGCGTCCTCAAGGCCGACAATGGCTGGGGGCTGAACACCTCCAGCAACCTCAACTTCAACGGCGCCGGCCGCACCGGCGGCACGGACGACACCTCGCTCGCCGACAACACCTATGCCGGCGTGCTCATGACTTCGGGCTATTTCTCGCGCCAGCTCGGCACCGACGGCACCAAGGTGCAATGGACCGGCAGCGGCGGCTTCGCTGCGTCGGGCGGCGACCTCGTGGTCAATCTGGGCAACCAGTCCAACAGCAATGTGCTGAACCCGCAGCAGCTGAAATGGGGCGTCACGCCCGGCTTCTTCACCGCCGGCGGCGTGCCGGTCGCCGATGCCGCGCTGGTCTTCGGCTCCCAGCATGCCGATTCCGTCGTGCGCTGGATCAACCCCATCGACCTGGGCGCCCTCAGCCGCCAGGTCGTGGTCGCCGACAATGCCGCCAGCGATGGCGACTTCGCCGTCATGGAAGGCGCCCTCTCGGGCGCCGGCGGCCTCATCGTCGGCGAGGCCGGCTCGTCCTTCTGGAACGGCAAGCTGGTCCTCACCGGCCAGAACAGCTTCACCGGCGACATCGATGTGCGCTCCGGCACGCTGGCCGTCGCCGGCAACGGCACGCTGGCGACCGGCGTCGACATCGACATCGCCGAGGACGCCAGCTTCATCGTCATGGCGGCCGATCTCGAGCTCGGCCTCGTCGACAATGCCGGCGCGCTGACCGTGGGCGAAGACGTCAAGGCCCTCGGCATCCACAATACCGGGTCCGTCCTCATGGCGGCCGACATCGATCTCAGCCCGGGCTTCCCCTTCGCCAGCGACGATCCCGCCAACTACAATGGCGACTTCTTCAATGACGGGCTCGATACGCTGCTGTGGGTGGCCACCAGCCCGGGCGGCGATGGCGCGCACACGCTGACGGTCGACCAGTTCCGCGGGACCGGCACGGTGCGTCTCGGCGCCCTGCCGCAGCCCGGCGCCGACGCGCCCATCCTCACCATTGCGCAGCGCGGCGAGTCGACCTTCGACGGCGTCATCGAGGGCGCCGGCGGGCTGACTCTCACCGCCCCCGCCGGCGCGATCGATCCGGCCAGCAAGCTGACCCTCACCAACACCAATACCTATGAAGGCCCCACCGCCATCGCCGCGGGCAGCACGCTCGCCCTCAAGGACAATGGCAGCATCGCCCAGTCGGCCTCGGTGCAGGTGGACGGCACCTTCGACATCACCGGCGTCACGACGACGGCGAGCGTCGGCACGGCCGGGCCGCAGGGCACCAAGATCAACGACCTGGGCGGCGCCGCCACCGGCAAGGTCCTGCTCGGCGACAAGCTGCTGATCGTCGACAAGGCGGCGTCCGACTTCGCGGGCGTCATCTCCGGCGACGGCGACCTCGCCATCGCGCGTGGCGAGCAGACCCTCTCCGGCGTCAATACCTATGCCGGCGAGACCTATGTCCTCGACGATGCAACGCTGAAGCTCGCCGGCGCCGGCAGCATCGCCGACTCCGCCCGGGTGGTCGTCACGGGCGAACTCGACATCTCGCAAACCGACAGCGGCGCCGCGATCAAGGGCCTGGAAGGCAATGTCGATACGGCCAAGGTGACCCTCGGCGACGAGCGGCTGACCATCACCGGCGCCGACCCCGCCGCCTATCCGGACGGCACCAGCTTCGCCGGCATCATCTCCGGCACCGGCGGCGTCAGCGTCACCGGCGGCACGCAGACCCTCGCCAATGCCAACACCTATACCGGCACCACCATCATCGGCCCCGACGGCGAGCTGGACCTCGTCGGCAGCGGCGGCATCGCGGCGTCGGAATCTGTGACCGTCGACGGCATCTTCGACATCACCGGCACCACCACCGGCGCCGAGATCATCCGGCTGCTCGGCACCGATCCCACCGCCCAGATCCTGCTCGGCTCGAAGCTGCTGGCGCTGACCGGCGACGGCGCCTCGGCCTATGCCGGCACCATCGCGGGCGACGCCGCCAGCGGCCTCGCCATCCAGGACGGCACGCTGGTGCTCACCGGCCCCAGCCCGGGCTTCCTCGGCACCGCGACCATCGAGTCCGACGCCGCGCTGCGGCTTGCCGGGGCGGGCAGCGTCACCGGCGCGACGATCGACCTTGCCGGCCTGTTCGACATCTCCGGCATCACGGCGGGCGGCACCTCCGTGGCCGACCTCTCGGGCGCGGGCGAGATCGACCTGGGGCACAAGACGCTCGCCGTCACCGATGCCACGGGTGGCACCTTCTCGGGCCCGCTCACCGGCGACGGCGCCTTCGGCGTCGCCGGCGGCCTGCTGAACCTCGATTTCACCGGCAACCCCACCGTCAACGCCAACATCTTCGCCGCCACCGGCGGCAAGGTGGGGCTGACCGGCGGCACCATCGACACCACCGCCAGCGACCAGCCGGCGCTGTCGGTCATCAATGGCGGCAGCATCGATGTGACCAACACGAAGCTGGTGACCGGCGCCGCCCATCCCGCCGCGTCGGTTCTTTTCGACGACGGTTTCGACGTCGCCAACAACCCGGCCCACATCGCGCTCGGCACCGGCACGGTGCTGCAGAACGAAGGGCGGCTCCTCGAAGTCACGCGCGATAACACCGGCGGCACCGGCAACGCCTTCGCCGGCGACGTGCACTTCATCATCGACAATGCCAGCGTCGTCGTGGGCGACATCCTCGATCCGGATGCGCAGCGCCAGCCCGACGGCACCCACCTCGCCGGGGTGGGCAGCACCACCGTCTATCTGGGCAGTGGCGTCGACTGGACGGGCAGGGCCGTGGCCGGCGACTTCCTTGTCAAGGCCGGGGCCGGGGCCCATTTCGCGGCGGGCAGCCTGCTCGACAATCTGACCGCGGAGTCGGGCGCGCTGGTCAACATCCTCACCGGCAATCTCAACGTCCTCGGCAAGCTGACCTTGAACAGCAACGGCATCGTGGCCCCCGGCGCGTCGCCCGGCACGTTCAACATCGGCAGCCTCGACGCCAACGACGCCAGCAATCCGATGTGGATCAGGTTCGGGAAAGCCGACCCGCTGCCCGGCATGGGCAACGACTACTCCCAGATCAATGTCCAGGGAGACTTCAGCGGCACGCTCAAGGTCTCGCTGGAGCGCTACGACTCCGATCAGTCGACCCCGCTGGGCAATTTGGACCCCATCGAGCTGATCAGGATCGGCGGCGACGAGAACGGCAGCATCGTCCTGGCCAAGCGGTTCGTCCAGAACGGCCACGAGTTGTTACTCGACCGCAAGGTCCGCCCAGTCGATCCGGCCGCCCTGGTTGTGGGTGACCCGCCGGGCGGCGTCGATGAGGATCAGTACTTCAACTTCAACCCGCTCACCGATCCTGTCGTCGCCCCGCCCCCCTATACAGACGACCAGATCATCGTCTACGGCCTGAAGAAGATCGTGCAGGACGAGAGCTTCGGCCTCGCGACACTCACCGGCACGCTGCACCAGGCCGGCTTCGACACGCTCGGCACCTATATCGAGCGGCGCGGCAGCGGCACGCCGCAGGCGAGCTGGATGCGCGTGGGCGCCAACCATACCGAAGCCGATGGCGGCATCGCCAATGTGCAGGACATCGGCTTCGTCCAGTTCGGCGCCGACCTCGTCCGCGCGGACGAGTTGCGTGCCGGCGTCATCGGCTCCTACACCGCCTCGAACAGCACGATCGACACCGACACGGGCGCGGCCGGGCTGCAGGGCAATCTGTGGGCGGGCGGCGCCTATGCCACCTGGACCAATGGCAGCGCCTATGTCGATGCTGTCGGCCAGTACAGCTACAGCGACTGGACCTTCTCGCCCACCGCCGCCAGTTCCCTCACCATCAACGGCCACACGGCGCTCACCGCCCTCGAGGCGGGCGTCAGGATCGGCGACGACGAGCTCAGCGTCACCCCCTGGAGCCAACTGGTCTGGCAGGGCACGCTGTTCGAGGGGCTCGACAGCGCCTGGGTCGGCGCGGCGGATTTTGCCGGCAACCAGTCGCTCAACATCCGCGGCGGCCTGCGCGCCGAGGGCCGGCTCGGCGCCTTCGCGCCCTATCTCGACCTGAGCGTAACGCACGACGTCAACGACAGGAAGACCGTCAGCGTCGACGGCTTCGACATCACGACGGGCATGGGCGGCACGCGGGTCGAGCTGGGCACCGGCTTCGAGACCAGCGTCTCCGACAGCATGGAATTGTGGACGCAGCTCAAGGGCGCCTATGGCGTGGGCGCGGGCGACGCGCTCGCCTATCAGGGCCGGGCGGGCCTGCGCGCCTCCTGGTAGGGCGGCGCGCCGGGGCTCAGGCGGCCTCGGCGCGACGTATCCTGTGCGGCGTGCGGAAGGCGACGCCCAGCCGCTTCCAGGTGTTGATGACGGCCACGGCCACGGCCATGGCCATGGTCAGGCGCACCGCCTCCGTCCGGCGAGGGCGGCCCGCTCGCGCGCGCCTCATGCGCGTGCATGTCCACGCAGTAGGCGCAGCCATTGATCTGCGAGGCGCGCAGCTTGACAAGGTGCAGCAGGCTGCGCTCCAGCCCGCTCCGCTGCACCGCCGCGTTCAGCGCCTGCTGCACCCCGACCGGCGCGGGCGCCTCGGCAAAATGATCCAGTCGCGCCGTCATCTCGGCCATGCTTCGCGACTCCTCCAGGCCGCAGACAAGATGCAGGCGCAATGCATGTCAACGCCGCTCCGACGCGGCGGCGGGAACGACTGGTCGCGGCGCAGCAGCGCGCGCCGTCCGGCCGCGGGCCGGTGCGTCGCCTATGATCTAACGCGGAAGCAGTGGACTGGTGGAGCCAATCGGAATCGAACCGCTGACCTTCTGAATGCCATTCAGACGCTCTCCCAACTGAGCTATGGCCCCATTCCGTCCTGGGAACGCCGCGGCAGGGAACCTGCCGAAGCGCGGGTGTTGTCTAGTCGAGCCCTTTCGCCGACGCAAGCGCGAAAATCGCCCCCCAGGCTCGGCGCTCAGCGCTCGTCGCCGCTGCCCACGTCGAAGTCGAGGTCTTCCTCTTCTTCCTCGTCTTCCTCGAGGAACACGTCGGCATCGTCCTCGCCGATATCCTCGACGTCTTCGACGTCCTCGACATCGGGAATGTCCTCGCCCTCGCCGGCTTCCTCGGCATCGGCATCCTCGAGCGAGATGACTTCCGGCTCGTCGGGCGCTGCGCTGGCGGCGTCCTCGACTTCCACCTCGTCCTCATCCTCGTCCTCTTCGGCGCGTCCGGCCTTGCGGGTCACCGCGCTCTGCTCGAAGTAGGAGCGCGGATAGGACTTGCCGGTATAGGGCGAGACGATCGGATCCCGGTTGAGATCGTAGAATTTCCTGCCGGTTTCGGGGTCTTCGCGCTTGGTGCCGCGGTCTTGACTGGCCAATGCTGCTTCCTTTGGTTCGAAAACACGGGGCCTCCCGCCCGGGATCGTCCGGTTATGAGGAAAGCTTTCCCCTGTCAAACGCAAAAACGAGCGGCGGGCGCGGCGGTTCACCGCCCGTCGCGCCGGCCACGGATTTGCCTTGCGCGGCGTGCCAGTGCTAGCCCTCGTCCCGCCCCCTTTTTGCTTCGTTCCGCGTGATGCACTCCTCCTCTCCCGAGCCCACGCCGCTCACCGCCGAGCGCTCGCCCTGGCTGCGCGGCCCGGCGCGCGTGCCCGGCGAGCCGGGCCTCTCCCACCTCGCCCTGGTGCTGGCGGCGCTGGCGCGCGGCGACAGCGTGCTCGCGGGGCTGGCGGCCGGGCCTGCGACGCGCGCCCTGGCGCGCCGGCTCGACGAGCTCGGCGCCGGCATCGCCGAACGTGGCGGCCGCTGGCACGTCAAGGGCATTGGCGGGCTGCTGGCGCCGCTCGGCCCGCTCGATTTTTCCGAGCTGGGCGAGGCCGCCCCGCTGCTGCTGGCGCTGCTCGCCGCCCATGCTTTCGACAGCCGCATCGACGGGCTGGTCGCGACCCCGCTCGGCGACGGCCTGCTCGATTTCCTGCGCGGCTCGGGCATCCGCGCCGACGCCGAGGCGGAGGCGCTTCGCTTGCGCGGCGCCCGCTTCGCCGCCCCGCTCGACGTCGTGCTGCCCGCCGGCGCGCTGGCGCTGACGGCGCCGCTGCTGGTCGCGGCGCTGCTCGCCGCCGGCACCAGCATCCTGCATCTGCCGCCGCGCAGCGCCGGCCCGACCGAGCTGCTGGCGGCCGGCTTCGGCGCCCGCCTCGCGGTCAGCGACACCGCTGCCGGCCAGCGCCTCGAAATCGCCGGGCTCACGCCGCTGCGCCCGCAGAGCTTTGTCGCGCCGGCCGATCCGGTGCTGGCGGCGCTGCCGGCCATCGCCGCGCTCATCGCGCCCGATTCCGAGGTGACCATTCCCGCCGTCGCCCTCGTGCCCGGCCGGCTCGGCCTTCTTGCCGCGCTCGAACGGCTGGGCGGCGACATCGTCTTTGCCCCCGGCGCGCGCCCCGGCACCGCCGACGTCACGGTGCGCTATTCGCGCCTCGTCGGCACGACGCTCGGCGCCGGCCTCGCCATCGCCCCCGAGGACCGGCAATTGCTCGCCATCGCCGCCGCCTTCGCCGAGGGCGAGACGCTGATCGAGGGCATGGAGGAGGGCCACCGCCGGCTGGCGCTGACCCGCGCCCTGCGCGACAACGGCGTCGAGTGCGAGGAGCGCGAGGCGGGCCTGCTCGTGCGCGGCCAGCCGGCCGTGCCCGGCGGGGGAAAGGTCGCGACGCGCCTTGACCCCAAGCTGGCAATGGGCTTCCTCGTTCTCGGCATGGCCGCCCGCCAGCCGGTGAGCATCGACGATGGAGGGGTGATGCACGCGCTGTTTCCCGATTTCGTCGCCGCCTTCGAGCATATTGGCGCGAGCTTTTCGCAGTGATCATCGCCGTCGACGGACCCGCCGCCTCGGGCAAGGGCACGCTGGCCGCGGGCCTTGCCCGCCACTACGGCCTGCCGCACCTCGATACCGGCCTGCTCTACCGCGCCGTCGGCCTGGCGGCGCGTCCGGCGCTCGACACGCCGGAGTTTGCGGCGGCGGCCATCGCCGCGGCGCGCGCCCTCGACGCCGCCCATCTCGCCGACACCGAGGCGCTGACCAGCGCCGACACCGGCGTGCTCGCCAGCAAGGTCGCGGTGATCGCCAAGGTGCGCGAGCTGCTGCGCCGCTACCAGCGCGATTTCGCCGCCCGGCCGGGCGGCGCCGTGCTCGACGGGCGCGACATCGGCACGGTCATCTGCCCCGACGCCGACGTGAAACTGTTCATCGACGCCGATTCCAAGGCGCGCATGGAGCGCCGCGCCCGCCAGCTCGAGGCGCGCGGCCTCACTGTTGACCGCTACGCCCTCTATCACCAGATAGAGGAACGGGACGCGCGCGACCGCGCCAATCCCCACGGCGCCTTCTATCCCGCCGCCGATGCCCACTTGCTGGACACCACGCGATTGGATATAGACGCCGCACTCCGCCGAGCCGTCGCCATTGTCGACGGGGTCATGGCGCGCCGGGCGAAGCCCTAGCTTCCAATCCACCCCGGCGTCTCCGCCCCTTCGCCATCGCCCATGCCGGGGCTCGGGGATTACCACCGCATCGCTGGCCGGCGCTCCATTCGCACCGGGCCGCCCATGTTGGCGGCGGAGTCGGGCCAGCCTCACACCAACCGCCGGGCGCGACTGGAGAAAAGTTTGGCTATTCAGGCTGTTAAAGAAGACTTCGAGTCCATGCTGATGGACTCCTTCCTCGACAACGAGCCCCTCGAGGGCACCGTGGTCAAGGGCAAGGTGGTCGCCATCGAGAAGGATCTGGCGATCATCGACGTCGGTTTGAAGACCGAGGGGCGCATCGCGCTCAAGGAATTCGGCCAGGCCGGCCGTGACGGCACCATCCAGGTGGGCTCCGAGGTCGAGGTCTATGTCGACCGCGTCGAGAACGCCGTGGGCGAGGCCGTGCTGAGCCGCGAGAAGGCCCGCCGCGAAGAGAGCTGGGTCAAGCTCGAGGAGCTCTACAACAAGAACGAGCGCGTCGAAGGCATCATCTTCAACCAGGTCAAGGGCGGCTTCACCGTCGACCTCGAAGGCGCCGTCGCCTTCCTGCCGCGCTCGCAGGTGGACATCCGCCCGATCCGCGACATCGGCCCGCTCATGAACGTGCCGCAGCCCTTCCAGATCCTCAAGATGGACAAGCGCCGCGGCAACATCGTCGTGTCCCGCCGCGCCATCCTCGAGGAATCGCGCGCCGAGCAGCGCTCGGAGATCGTCCAGCAGCTCGAAGAGGGCCAGATCGTCGATGGCGTGGTCAAGAACATCACCGATTACGGTGCCTTCGTCGACCTCGGCGGTATCGACGGCCTGCTGCACGTCACCGACATCGCCTGGCGGCGCGTCAACCACCCCTCCGAGGTGCTGTCGATCGGCGAGACCATCAAGGTCCAGATCATCCGCATCAACCACGAGAGCCACCGCATCAGCCTGGGCATGAAGCAGCTCCAGGCCGATCCGTGGGAGGGCATCGAGGCCAAGTACCCGGTCGGCGCCAAGTTCACCGGCCGCGTCACCAACATCACCGACTACGGCGCCTTCGTCGAGCTCGAGCCGGGCATCGAGGGGCTGATCCACGTCTCCGAGATGAGCTGGACCAAGAAGAACGTCCACCCCGGCAAGATCGTCTCCACTTCGCAGGAAGTGGAAGTGATGGTGCTCGAGGTCGATCCCGACAAGCGCCGCATCTCGCTCGGCCTGAAGCAGACCCTCGCCAATCCGTGGGAAACCTTCGCCGACAAGTATCCGATCGGCGCCACGGTCGAGGGCGAGGTCAAGAACAAGACCGAGTTCGGCCTGTTCGTCGGCCTCGACGGCGATGTCGACGGCATGGTGCACCTGTCCGATCTCGACTGGTCCAAGCCCGGCGAGCTGGCGCTCGACGAGTACAACCGCGGCGACGTGGTCAAGGCCAAGGTGCTCGACGTCGATGTCGACAAGGAGCGCATCAGCCTCGGCATCAAGCAGCTCGCCACCGGCGACGAGAAGGATGCCTCCGGCGAGGGCCTGCGCAAGGGCTCGGTCGTCACCGGCATCGTCACCGAGGTCAATGACGGCGGCATCGAGGTCAAGATCGAGGGCTCGGAGATGACCGCGTTCATCCGCCGCGCCGATCTCAGCCGCGACCGCAACGACCAGCGCCCCGAGCGCTTCGCCAAGGGCGACAAGGTCGATGCCCGCGTCACCCAGTACGACCGCAAGACCGGCAAGATCGCCCTGTCGATCAAGGCGCTGGAAATCGCCGAGGAGAAGGAGGCGGTGGCCCAGTACGGCTCGTCCGATTCGGGTGCCTCGCTCGGCGACATCCTCGGCGCCGCGCTCAAGGACCGCGAGAAGAAGTAAGGCTTCGGCCATTGCGTCTTCGGGGCCCGCGCGCCCGGGCGCTGCGAGGAACAGCCGGAAGGCTTTTCCGCGGCGCCGGCGCGATCCGGCACCGGCCTGGATCATGCCACCGTCTCTCCCTGACGGTGGCATGACCCGTGCGTGCGGGTCCTTTGCTCCAGCGCGTTTCCGGAAAAAGTTGCAGAATTTTCCCGGAAACGAAACAAAATCATCAACTTAGACCGTTTCACCGTTTCATCGTTTCACTTAAACGGTGAAACGATCTAGGGGGGAAAGCGATGAAGCTTCCCGGCGTCGCCTGGCGCGCCATGACCGGCTACGACATGGAGGCGGTGGCCCGCATCGCCGCCGCCGTGCATCCGGCCTTCTACGAGGCGCCGGAGGTCCTGGCCGAGCGCCACGCGCTCTATCGCAACGGCGCCTATCTGCTCGAGATCAACGAGCGCCCGGCCGGCTACGTGCTGAGCCATCCCTGGCGGCTCGGCACGCTCCCCGCCCTCGACAGCCTCCTCGGCGCCCTGCCCGAGCCGGCCGACACCTATTACATCCACGACCTGGCGCTGCTGCCCGTCGCCCGTCGCGTCGGCGCCGCGAGCTTCATCACCGCCGCCCTCGCCAAGCACGCCCGCGCCCACGGCTATCCGAGCATGAGCCTCGTCGCCGTCAACAACTCCCGCGGCTTCTGGGAACGCCACGACTTCGCCGTCGCCGACGCCCCCGGCCTCGCCGCAAAGCTGCAAAGCTACGAGCCGGCCGCCTGCCTCATGGTGCGCGCGCTTTGACGCCGCCGGAGCAGCCCGCCCGGCCTCCTGCCTTGCCAAGCCGGCATGGGCTCGGCTAAGCCGCTGGCCGTGTCCGAGGGCCCATCATGTCCGATCCCGTCATCGACCCCGCCCATGCCATTCCCGCCGCCAGCCAGCTGCGCCGCTCGCGCTTCCGCTGGCGCATCGTCGCCTTCGTCGCGCTGGTCGCCGCCGTGCTCGCCGGCACCGCGCGCTTCGCCGGCGAGACGGCGCTGCGCGGCGACACCATCGCCCGCATCGTCATCGACGGCACCATCGCCAGCGACCCGGCGCGGCTGCGCGTCTTCGAGACGCTCGCCAGCGACGAGTCCGTCAAGGCCGTGCTGCTCGCCATCAACTCGCCCGGCGGCACCACCGCCGGCGGCGAGGAGCTCTACGACGCCATCTCCAGGCTGCGCGCCAAAAAGCCCGTCGCCGCCTATGTGAAGGAGCTCGGCGCCTCGGCCGCCTACATGGCCGCCATCGCCGCCGACCGCATCTTCGTGCGCCGCCTGTCGCTGGTCGGCTCCATCGGCGTGCTGTTCCAGACCACCGACGCCAGCAAGCTCTTCCGCACCATCGGCGTCGATCTCGACAAGGTCGCCTCCGGCCCGCTCAAGGCCGAGCCGGAGATCGACGAGCCGATGAAGCCCGAGGTGCGCGCCTCGCTGCAAAGCCTCGTCGACGACAGCTTCTCGTGGTTCGTCGACATCGTCGCCGAGCGCCGCCGCCTCGCCCGCGCCGAGGCGCTGCCGCTCGCCGACGGGCGCATCCTCACCGGCAATCAGGCCATCGCGAGCCGCCTCGTCGATCAGG
>JBDHTK010000065.1:0-13616 GCA_039808625.1 Devosia sp.
CTCGGAGAGCAGCCAGAGCAGGAAGGTGGCGTAGAGGCGCGGCGCCTGCATGAGCTTGTCGGCCATCAGCACGGAGACGACGCCGCGCCCGTCGGTCGCGGTGCGCATGAGGTCGCTGATGCGCAGCGCCGCCTCGCCGAAGAAATTGTCGCCGCCCTGCTGCTCGAGGACGAGGAGCGCGCGCTGCACGGCGCCGATGGTGGCGGTGGCGACGTTGCCGTAGGTGGCCGAGATTTCGCGGGCGTTGCGCTCGACCTCGACGAGGAGGGCGCGCAGGTCCTTGAGGTCGAGCAGCAGCAGGCCGTTGTCGTCGGCGAACTTGAAGGCGATGTTGAGCACGCCTTCCTGGGTGGCGTTGAGGTCGAGGATGCGGGCGAGCAGGAGCGGGCCCATCTCGGAGACGGTGGTGCGCACCGGATGGCCGTCGCGGCCGAACAGGTCCCAGAAGATGACCGGGAAGCGGTCGTGGGAAAAGTCGTCGAAGCCGATCTCGGCGGCGCGCTTTTCGACCCAGTCCACCGGCTCGCCCTGCATGGCGATGCCGGAGAGGTCGCCCTTCACGTCGGCGCAGAAGACCGGCACGCCGGCGCGGGAGAAGCCCTCGGCGAGGCCTTGGAGGGTCACCGTCTTGCCGGTGCCGGTGGCGCCGGTGACGAGGCCGTGGCGATTGCCGTATTTGAGCAGCAGGTATTCGGGCCTCGTGCTCTGGCCCATGTAGATCCTGTCGTTCTGAAGCATGTCGGCCAAGGCACCACCCACGGGGATTCGCTGAAGAAAGGCCCTTATACAAGCGGGGGGAGAGGACCAAAAGGGCGGATGGGCCGGCAGGCGCGCGGGCGGCGGCGCAGCGGGCGCTTTACCACGATGCGGCAGAACGGTGGTGCGGACGGCCGCAACGGGCGAGAATTGCCGCATGAGCCAGAGTATCCTGACGCGCCGGCACGTGCTGGGCGGCCTCGCCGCCGGCCTCGCGCTGCCGGCTTTCGCGCTGTTCGGGCGGTCGGTGCGGGCCGCCGAGTTCGGCGTCATCGCCGACACGGAGGCGGACCAGAGCGGCGCGCTGCAGGCGGCGCTCGACGCGGCGCGCACGCACGGGGTGACGCTGGAGCTGCCGGCCGGGCGGATCGTCGCCGGCGACCTCAGCGCCGGCACGGGGCTGCGGCTCGTCGGCCAGCCGGGGCGCACGGTGCTGGCGGCGCCGGGGCCGCGCGTGCTGCGCATCGAGGACGCCGAGGGCGTCGTGATCGAGGACATGGGGCTCGAGGCGGGGGACGGCGACGCCAGCGGCGTGGTCGAGATCGGGCGGTCGGAGGGCGTGGTGCTGAGGAGCTGCCGGCTGCGCGGGGGGCCACGCAATGGCGTCGCCATCCACGACGCGGCGGCGCGGATCGTCGATTGCGATTTTTCCGGGCACCCGAACGCGGCGATCCATACGATGGACGGGCGCGGGCTCTTCGTGCGCGGCAACACGATTGCCCGGTGCGGCAATGCCGGCGTGCAGATCTGGCGCAGCGCCAGCGGGCCGGACGGCTCGATCGTCAGCGGCAACCGCATTTCGGCCATCGACTGGGTGGGCGGCGGCAACGGGCAGAACGGCAACGGCGTCAACGTCTACCGCGCCGACGGGGTGATCGTCGCCGACAACCACATCGCCGACTGCGCCTTCACGGCGGTGCGGGTGAATACGGCGCGCAACACGCAGGTGCGCGGCAATACCTGCCTCAATTCGGGCGAGGTGGCGATTTTCTCGGAGTTCGGGTTTTCCGGCTCGGTGATCGCCGACAACATCGTCGACGGGGCGGCGACGGGCATCGACATCACCAATCTCGACACGGGCGGGCGCGTGGCGACGTGCACGGGCAATATCGTGCGCAACATTTTCCCGCGCTCGGCGGTGAACCCCGATACGCGGCCGGTGGGCATCTATGCCGAGGCCGAGACGGTGGTGGCGAACAATGTGGTGGAGACGGTGCCGGGGGTCGGCATCGCGCTCGGCTACGGGCCGTTCCTGCGCGACGTCACGGCGAGCGGCAACGTGGTCAGCGACGTCGACATCGGCATCGCGGTGAGCGTGGTGGACGATGCGCGGGTCGGGCGGGCGCTGGTCAGCGGCAACGTGATCGCGGCGCGCCAGCACGCCATCGCCGGGCTCGAATGGGAGCGCGTGGTGAGCGACGACCTGGCGCGGGACGCGGCGAAGTTCCCCAAGGTGACGGTGGCGGGCAACGCGGGGTAGTTGTTCGCGGGCGGGCGCGGAGGTAGGGTGCGGCATGAAGAAGATTTTCCGCGTCCGCGCCCTGTGGGACGAAGAAGCGCAGCGCTTCTATTCGGACTCAGACATTCGCGGGCTGCATATCGAGACCGATACGCTCGACGAGTTCGAGGCGGTGCTGGCCGACGTGGCGGCGGAACTGGTGCTGGCCAATCACTATTCACCGGAAGAGCTGGCCGCGACGCCGCTCGAGCAGCTGACGCCGATCATCGTGTGGGAGCGGCCCGGCAGCAAGGCCGCCTGAGTGGTCAAAGGCTTCTATCTGGTGGTGACCAAGGAGTTGCGGGGGCTGGGGTTCGTCCATGCCGGCAATGCCAAGGGCAGCCATGAGAAGTGGGTGCGCGGGCGCGAGACGCTCATCGTTCCCCGGCATCTCTACACGCGACCGCTTGCCAATGCCCTGCTGAAGGCAGCCGGCAGTCAGTTGCGCGTCTAGACCACCGGCCGCACGAGGTTGGTGGCGGCGAGGGTGCCGACGTCGCGGGCGCGGACGTTGCGGATGGGCTGGGTGGCGAAGCGCTCGAGGATGGCGCGCTGGGCGGCGTCGGGCGCGGCGATGGCGGCGAGGAGCGCCGCGACCATCGCCTGCGAGGCGGCCATGTTGCCGTCGTCGACCTTGAGGGCGTAGCCCCAGCCGCGGTCGCGCACGGCGCCGCACTGGACGCCCTCGGCCCCGCCCTTCTGGAAGACGCGGCCGCCAAAGGCGCGCATCACTTCGGTATCGAGGGCGCCGGTGCCGGCGACGAGCTCGGGATGGGCGGTGGCGGCGTCGAAGATGCGGTGCGCCGCGGCGGCGATGTCGGCGGGCAGCCCCGCGCCCGTCGCCATGCGCGCGAAGCCGCCGGCGAAGGCGCGCAGCGGCGCGGCCCAGGTGGGAATGGAACAGCCGTCGGTGCCGCAGCGCCCCTCGCTCAGCGGTTCGCCGATGACCAGCTCGATGCCGGCGCGCACCGCCTGCTGCACCGGATGGTCGCGATCGACGTAGTGGGCGGTGGGAACGCCGAGCGCCTCGGCTACCGCCAGCATGCCGGAGTGCTTGCCCGAGCAGTTGTTGTGGAGCGCCGAGGGCTGCTGGCCGGAGGCGCGGAGCCTTGCGCGCGCCGGAGCATAGGTGGGGGCGTGGGCGCCGCATTCGAGGTCGGCGGCGGCGAGGCCGATATGGCCGAGAAAGCCGGTGACGCCGGCAACGTGGAACTCCTCGCCCTGATGGCTGGCGCAGGCGAGTGCCAGCTCCTCGTCGCTGAGGTGGAACCGGTCGATGGCGCCGGAGGTGACGAGGGCCAGCGCCTGCATCGACTTGACGGCGGAGCGCGGGAAGACGGGGCGCTCGATGTCGCCGGCCGAGGCGATGACGCGGCCCGTGGCGTCGGCGACGACGAAGGCGCCGCGATGGCGGTTCTCGACCCAGTTGCCGCGGGTCAGCTCGGCGAGGATTGGATTGGCGTCGTGCATGAAAAACCGGCCTCCGTGCTGTCCCTGGAGGACATCAGGAGGCCGGGAAAGTCAATCGCCAAGGACGACGATGCATGGGCAGGCGGAGGCAGGAGGCTAGAGAATGCGCAGGTCGAGAACCGAGTAGGCGGGGACGGCGAGCGCGGCGGTGGCCGGCGCCCTGGCCGGGCCGTGGGCGACGACCGGCTGGATGGCGAACAGGCCGGCGCCGGCGATGATGATGCCGGCAAGGACGGCGACGAGCAGCTTTTCGTGGGCCCTGGACATGTCGGCTCCCCAAAGGTTCGAAATCGATGGTGCCGGTATGGCAGGGGCGGATTGAACTCCCGCTGAGGCCGGCATTCAGTTTCGGTTCATGGGACGGAAGCGGGGCGCCGATCCTTGGGGTCGGCGCGGCGGCGCTAGCGGTAGGGGGCGGCGAAGGTGGGGAGGTGGACGGCGCGGCCGTCGCGGCTGGCGGCGAGCATGGCGTCGATGAGGATCTGGACCGCGAGGGCGTCGCTGCCGGGGATGCGGGGGGCGCGGCGGTGGCGCACGGCATCGACGAAGTCGGCAATGACGGCCTGGTGGCGGCGATGGGTGAAGGCCATCGGATCGGCGCCGCCGCCGGTCTCGCCATCGCCGGAACCGATGGTCTCGGTGCTGCCGTCATGGCGGGAGATGGTCAGCGTGCCGCCGCTCAGGCGAGCCGCGCCGCGCTCGAAATCGAGGGCGAGGGATTCGGCGGCGCCGGGATAGGCGGCGGTGGTGGCCCAGACGGTGCCGAGTGCGCCGCTCGCGAAGCGCAGGCCCGCCGTGACGCTGTCCTCGGCCTCCATGCGATGCAGGCGCGTGGTGCCGGCCAGCGCCCGCACCTCGGCGACCGGGCCCATCAGCACGCGCATGAGATCGAGGCTGTGGATGGCCTGGGTGACGAGCACGCCGCCGCCGTCGCGCGCATAGGTGCCGCGGCCGGGCTCGTCGTAATAGGCCTGCGGGCGCCACCAGGGCACGAGGCACTGGCCGGCGACGACGGCGCCGAGGGTGCCGCCGGCGACGAGGTCCTGGAGGGCGATGGCGGGCGGCCGCAGGCGCTCCTGGAACATGACTCCAAGGGTGACTCCGGCCTCGGCGCAGAGGCTGACGATGCGGTGCGCGGCCGCGGCGGTGCGCTCGAGCGGCTTTTCGAGCAGCAGGTGCTTTTTCGCCTTTGCGGCGGCCGCGACGATGTCGAGCCGCGCATTGGGCGGGGTGATGACGATGACGATGGCGACCGCCGGATCGGCCAGGAGGCCGTCGAGCGACGGCGCGGCGGGAAAGCCGAACTCGGCGGCGAAGGCGGCGCGGCGGCCGGGATCGCGCGAATAGACGCCGCGCACCTCGAGCGTATCGGCCAGGTCGCGCAGCGCGCGGGCATGCGTGCGGGCAACCATGCCGGTGCCGACGAGGGCGACGCCGAGCCGGCTCATGCGGGCCGCGCGGCGAGACTGTCGGCGACCTCGATGGCGGCGAGGAGGCTGAGGCCGGTGTGGTAGCCGGGATCGAGGTCGGGCGTCGCCGGCACGTAGTCGACAGGGCCGTCGGCGGTGAGCGTCTGGTAGGCGAGCGGCGGCGTGCCGCGCCAGTAGCGCGTGAAGAAGGCCTCGTGCGCGGCCTGCCAGATGGCCAGCACGTCGGGGTTGCCGGTGCGCGCATAGGCGAGCGCGGCGGCGCGGATGGTCTCGGGCAGCGACCACCACGGACAGAGCGGGTTCAGCACCTCGCCGGTGGCGGCGGAGACGGACAGGGCGATGCCGGGCCCGACGAAGCCGCGGCGGAAGGAGGCGATGAGCACCGCTTCGAGTGTTTCGACGAGCGCCGGATCGGCATCGGGCGGCAGGTGGTCGAGCGCGAAGCCGACGAACTCGATGCCGTGGCCGACATTGCAGGGGTCGAGGCCCGGCACGTTGCGCAGCAGGCCCGAGGCCGGATCGCGATAGCGGCCGAGCACATCGGCGATGAAGCGGTCGCAATAGGCGGCGTGGGCGCGAAGGCCGAGGCGGCGCAGCAGGCCGCCGCCGGCGAGCAGGATCATGCGCGGGCCGAAATCGTCGGGCTGGGCGCGCAGCGCCTCGGGCGTCAGCGGCCGGCGCTCGTCGATCTGGAAGCGCCCCTGCTCGATGGCCGCGACGATGGCGGCAAGGGCGGCGAGGTGGCGCGGCTGGTGCTCGGTGCGGCCGAGGCGATGGCCGGCGGCGAGCAGGCCCTTGACGACGAAGATGTCGGCATAGGTGAAGATGTCGCCGGCCGGGCGCTGCGGGCGGATGACGCCGCCGGCGTCGGGATAGACCGGGTTGAGCTCGGCGTCGTAGGTGAAATAGGCATGGCCGTCGCGCGCGTGGAGGGCATCGAGCCTGGCGAGGAGCGGGCCGGCGGCCGCGTCGAGTGCGGCGGCGAGCACGGGGTCCTCGGTGTCGAAGAAGCCGGCATGGGTGGCGAGGCTTTCGAGGCCCCTGCCCTGAATCCAGCCATAGGTAAAGGCGGGGGCGCGATGGCCGTCGGCGGGACCGTAGTCGGCGAGCGTCACCGAATGCTGCTTGGTATTGAGGAAGGCGCCGCCGAGCGGCGGGCGCGCCAGCATCCAGCGCAGCGTGCCGGCATTGGCGGCGGCATAGGTGCGGCGCGCCGTGGCGAGAAAGGGGTCGCGCGTCATTCCTTGAGGCCGGTGCTGGCGATGCCCTGCACGAAGTTCCTGCGCAGCAGGACGAAGAGCGTGATGGAGGGGATGAGGACGATGGCGGAGGCGGCGCTCAGCCGTCCGAGATCGACGGTGAAGCCGGTCTGGAACAGCGCGAGGCCGACCTCGATGGTGTAGGATTCGGCGCGGCTGGCGACGATGAGCGGCCAGGCGAAGGCGGTCCATGCCTGGAAGAAGGCGAGGACGCCGAGCGCGCCCAGCGCGCCGCGCAGCAGGGGCAGGACGATGCGCAGGAAGATCCAGAACTCCCCTGCCCCGTCGATGCGCGCCGCCTCGATCAGTTCGTCGGGGATGGAGTGAATGGCGTTCTGGCGGATGAGGAAGATGCCGAAGCTCATCACCAGATAGCCGAGCAGCAGGCCCCAGGTGCTGTTCAGCAGGCCAAGCGCCTGCGCCTGGAAATAGAGCGGGATCATGTAGACCTCGAAGGGCACGATGGCGGTGGCGAGGACGACGATGAAGATGACGGTGAGCGAGCGGAAGCGGAACTTGGCGAGGATGTAGCCGGCGATGGCCGAGGTGGCGAGGATGCTGATGCTCGACAGCACGGCGAACAGCAGGCTGTTGCCGATCCAGCGCAGCAGGGGCGTGTCGGCCAGCACCGCCTCGAAATTGGCGAGGGTGGGATTGGCGGGAATGATCGTCGGCGGCCAGGCGAGGATCTCCTGCGGCGTCTTGAAGCCGTTGGAGACGAGAAAGAGCAGCGGCAGCAGCATGAGGCAGCCGAAGACGAGCAGCACGGCGTCGATCAGCCGGTCGACGAGGAGGCGGCGCAGCTGGTGGGGCTCGATGCTCATGCGCGGCCTCCCTTCTCGCGCAGCAGGGTGAACTGCACGAGGGTGAGGAAGAGGACGATGAGCAGCAGCACCACGGCCTCGGACGCGGCGTAGCCGACGCGATAGTTGCGGAAGCTGTTCTCGAGCATGTCGAGCACGAGGACGCGCACCTGCCGGCCGGGAGCGCCCTGCGCGTCGGAGGCGAGGACATAGGCCTGGGCGTAGACGTTGAAGCCGGAAACGAGCGTCACCACCGAGACGTAGAGGGTGATGGGCTTGAGCATGGGCACCGACAGGAACCAGAAGGATTGCGGGCCGCTGGCGCCGTCGAGCCGGGCTGCCTCGTAGAGCGACACCGGCAGGCTCTTGAAGCCGACGACATAGATGAGCACGGCGTAGCCGAGCGCCTGCCAGGAGCACAGCACGATGAGGCAGACGACCGACAGCACGGGGTCGAACAGCCAGGCCTTCGGCGCGACGCCGAAGGCGCCGAGCAGCGCGTTGAGCGGACCGAGCTTGGCGTCGAAAATCCATTTCCACGCCATCGCCGCAGGCACGAGCGAGACGACGTGCGGAATGAAGATCGACGTTTCATAAAAGGCCGAGAGGCGCGAGCGCGAGCGGTGGTGGATGAGCGCGGCGAGCACCAGCGACAGCGGGATGGTGATGAGCAGCACGCCGAAGGCGATGATGGCGGTGTTGGTGAGCGCCTCGATGAACAGCCGGTCGCGGAACAGCTCCTGGAAATTGGCCATGCCGATGAACGGCTTGTTCTTCGACAGGATGTCCCATTTGTGCACGGACAGGCGCAGCGTCTCCCAGATGGGATAGACGCGGACCCAGGCGAAGATCGCAAGGGTGGGCAGGATGGCCATGAGCGCGAAGAGCCACCGCTTGCGTCGCAGCATGGGAATCCTCCCCCCTTGTTGCCGGGGGACGGCTGCCCGTCCCCCGGGGTCGTCAGGTTAGCAGGTCAGCGGCCGGCAATCACTCCGCCGCCAGGAGCCCTTCGCGGTCGAGCAGGCCGTTGATCTCGTCCTGCATGGCGACCAGCACCTCCATGATGCCGGCGTCGTTGCCGACCAGCGACGCATTGCCGAAGGCCTGGGTGAGGCGGTCGGCGGCGCGCGTCAGGATTTCCTCGACCGGCCCGATATTGGGCAGGGTGAAGAACTTGTAGGTGTCGGGATAGCTGACGAAGGCACCGAGGGCCGGCTTCGCCGCGAGGACGGCCGAATAGTCGAGGCCCAGGCGGTTGGGCAGCCAGCCGACATTGTCGAGCATCCACAGCAGGTTGTCGGGCGAGTTCGTGGCCTCGGCGAAGGCCCAGGCGGCGTCGGCCTTCTCGCCCTCGCCGGTGACCCACAGCGTCACCGGGGCGACGATGGAGCCGGTGGGCAGCGTCGCGGTGGCGTATTTGAGGCCGGGCGCCTTGCTGGCGATGTCGCCGATCACCCAGCTCTCGCGGATGAACATGGCGGTCTGCTCGCGCTCGAAGGCCTCGGCGTCGGCCGGCATCTCGACGGTGACGGTCTTGAGGCCCTGCACGTTGTCGATGTACTGCCTGAGCGCGGCGAGGCCGGCATCGTTGGCGAAGCTCGCCCGCCACTTGCCGTCGGCCTGCTGCTCGACGAGGTTCTCGCCGTACTGGAACATGTTGATCCAGAACTTCTCGGCGATGCCGGCGCCGCCGCCCGACAGGCGCAGGCTCCAGCCGGAGACGGTGGGGGTACCGCTGGCGTCGCGCTGGGTGAGCTTTTCGGCGTAGCTGGTGAACTCGTCCATCGTCGTGGGCGGCTCGCTGAGGCCGGCCGCCTCGAACATGGCAGTGTTGTAGTAGAGAGCGCTCTGGCCGCGGAACAGCGGCACGCCGTAGACGGCGCCGTCATAGCTCGCCGCGTCGCGGAAGAAGTCGCCGAAATTGGCCGGGTCGGAGACGAAGGCGGCGATGCCGTCGGGCGCCTTGTCGAAGAGGCCGTTCTCGAGGTAGCGCGTCGCCGTGGACTTGGCGAGCTCGATGACCTCGGCGGCCTCGCCGGAGGTGAGCCCGAGCGCGATGCGCTTTTCATGCTCGCGCAGGGCGATGGCCTCGACGCGGACGGTGAGGTCCGGGTGGTCGGCCTTCATGCCTTCGGCCACGTGCTCGTAGAACGGCACCATCTCGGGGTAGCCGCTCCAGACCGTGATCTCCACGGCCGAAGCGACGGTGGCGAGGCTGGCGCCGAAGACGGTGCCCAGGAGCACCGCCCGACCGGCTTTGGACACTACGGAGAATGCAGAAGCTGTGTGGTGAGCAGTCATCGTTTTCCTTCCCTCTGTGCTGGCCGCCTGTGTTTCGGAGCTGGCGGCATGGACTGTGTTATGCAACCGGTTGCGGTGTCAAGTACGGGACCGCCGGCCCGCCCTCCTCAAGCTAGGACGCCGTGAAGCCGGCGACGCCGAGCAGCGCCTGCGCGGCCCCCGCCAGGCTCTCGGCCGAGCCCGGCGCGAAGGTGCCGGGCATGCCGATGAAGCGATGCGCCTCCTCGACCTCGTAGCCGCCATGCGCGAACTCGCCGGCCGGCGGGATGTAGCCGGGCGTGCCGTTGGCGTAGGAGAGGACGAAGGCGGGGCGCCCGCCGAGGGCCGCGCGGATGAGCAGCGAGGTCTCGGCGAAGATCTCGCCGGGGAGCGCGACGATCGGCACGCCGCCCCAGTCGAAGACGCTGACGCGCCCGGTCCAGTCGCCGGGCGGCTGGTTGGAGAATTTCTCGGCCCAGGCGACCCAGCAGTCGAGCACGGTCTGCGTCACCGGGTCGGGCTCGGTGGCGCGGGCGGCGCGCCAGCGCTCGGCGAGGACGGGCATGGGGTCCTGCTCGAGCCGCGCCAGGCGCAGCAGGACATCGGCGGCATAGGCGGCGAGGCCGTCGCCGGCGGGGGCCTCGCCGGCGGCGAGCGCGGCCCTGCCGATACGGCGGCCGAGGCGCTCGGCGGTGGCGAAGCTGCGTTCGGGATCGGCGGCCAGCGTCCATGAGGCATGGGCGGTGTGGCCGTTGTTGACGTCGCCGCAGCAGCCGGTGGCAAAGACGGCGACGGCGCCGGGATGGGCCGCCTCGATCTCGGCGCGCACGTCGTGCACGTAGTCGGCGGTGAGCAGGCGGTTGTCGGCGGCGAGGACCACGGGATGGAGGCCGTAGGAGACGAGGACGGCGAAGACCGTTCCAGTCGCGTCGCGGACGCGCAGCACGGGCAGCGCGCGATCGACGGGACCGCCCTCGTGGCGGCGGTTGCGCGCCACGTCGGGATCGTCGCCCATGCCGATGGCGAGGCTGGCCGGGCGGGCATTGGCGCGCGCCGCGGCAATGGCGGCGACGCAGCCGTCCGCGATGGCCCGGAGGAAGGCCGGGTCGGCTGCGTCGCCGAGGCGGCCGACCTGCGAGATCGGGGCGCCATGCGTATGGATGGCCGTGACGACGATGTTGCGGTCGGGCAGATCGACGCGGGCGCGGATGTCGGCGACCATGTCCTCGTGCAGGCCGACGACATCGACGGTGACGAGCGCGGTGTCGCCGACGACGAGGGCGCGCACGGTGAGCGGGTCGTGGGTGCCGAGCGACGGCTCGGTGCGGGCGGCGAAGCCCGACATCAGGAGGCCCGGCGGCGGCGTGATGTCGATGACGGCGACGCCAACGTTCATGGAACTGCCTCCTCGCCGGCGACGAAGCTGTCGGTGACCGCCAGCGCCCGGTCGCCGGGGGCGAAGCGGAAGCGGATGAGATCGGCGCGGGCGCCGACCGCGAGCGTGCCGCGGCCGCCGGCGAAGGCGCCGGGATTGCGCGTGGCGAGGCGCAGCGCGTCGGCCAGCGACAGGCCGACACGGTTGACCAGCGTGGCGACGTTCTGGCTCAGCAGGTGCCCGGCGCCGGCGAGATAGGGCGTACCGGCGATGCCCAGGCGCCCATCGGCGCCGACCTCGACATCGCCGCCGATGGGCGAGGCATAGCGGCCCGCCGGCAGGCCGCCGAGGGCGGCGGCGTCGGAGACGAGGATGGCGCGCTCGAGCGTCTTGGCGCGCAGCATGGCCTTGAGCGTATCGGCCGGCAGGTGGTGGCCATCGGCGATGAAGCCGGCGGTGAGGCGGTCGTCGGCAAGCTGCGCCCAGATGACGTTGGGGTGGCGCGGCAGCAGGGCCGCGACGCCGTTGCCCAGATGGGTGGAGAGGCGCGCGCCGGCCGCGGCGGCAGCATGAACCTGCTCCGGCGTCGCGGCGGTGTGGCCGATGGCGACGTGCACGCCCTCCCCTGCCAGCGCCGCGATGTAGGGCATGGCCTCGGGCCATTCGGGACTGAGGGTGACGAGGCCGACGAGGCCATCGGCCGCCGCCTGCCAGCGGCGAAATTCGTCGAGGCTCGGAGGACGCACATGGGCGGCGGGATGGGCGCCGCGCGGGCCGTCCTCGGGGCTGACCGCGGGCCCTTCGACGTGGATGAAGGGGATCATCGCGGCAAGCAGCGGCGACTGCCGGCGGGCCGCGGCGATGGCCGCGAGGGCGGCAGTGATGGCCGCCTCGGAAGCGGTGATGAGGGTCGGCGCGAAGCTGGTGACGCCCTCCTGCGCCAGCCGCTCGCCCAGGGCGATGACGGTCGCGGGAGCGAGGGTCTCGCCGTTGAGGTCGAGGCCGGCATAGCCGTTGACCTGCAGGTCGACGAGGCCGGGGGCGAGCCAAGGCGCGTCGGCCGCCGGCGCCGGCGCGACGGCGGCGATGCGCCCGCCGGCGATGGTGACGGCAAGCCCCTCGCCCGTCGCCGGATCGCGGCCGGTGATGGTGCGCGGCGCGCTCACAGCCAGCGCACGCGATCGCGGAAGCGGGCGAGGAAGCGCGCATTGGCCTCGTCGCCGCCGGGGGCGTTGCCGCTGCGCCAGACGGGCGGCTCGACGCCGCGCTCGACCAGCCTGGCGACGGTGCGGATGACGAGGCAGTTGAGCGCGAAGGCGTTGGCGAAGGTGGAGACGGCGGCGATGCGCTCGCCCATGCCGGGCACCTCGACCAGCGCGTCGCCGATGGGCACCTTGGTGTCGATGGTGAGGTCGGCGACGTCGGGGAGGTTCTGCTTCGTCGGGTGGCGGGCGGGATGCTCGGGGCGCGTGCCGGCGGCGTGCGCGCGCGAGGTGACGCCGATGACGAAGACGCCGCGCGCCCTGGCTTCGAGGGCGGCGTCGATGAGGGCGGCGTTGATGCCGTAGGCGTTGGTGAGCAGCAGCACGTCGCCCTCGCCCAGCCGGTTGTTGGTGACGACGATGCGGCCGTAGCCGGGGGTGCGCTCGACGGCCATCGAGCGCAGCGCGCCGTTGGAGAGCAGCGTGCCCTCGTCGAGGATGGCGCTCACATGCATGAGGCCGCCGGCACGGAAGAAGATCTCCTGCGCGGCGAGGTTGGAGTGGCCGCCGGGGCCGTAGACATAGACGAGGCGGTCGGCGGCGATCTGCTCGGCGAGGCGCGTGGCGGCGGCGTCGAGGCTGTCGCGCTCCTCGTCGAGGATGCGCCGCATATGGGCGGTGACGCGCTCGAAATAGAGGCGGGTGAGCGCGTCGGCATCGCTGGCGTCAGGCATCGGGATCGGACTCCGGGTCGAGATAGAGCGTGCAGTCGGGATGGGTGCGCAGGATGCTGGCCGGACAGGCGGGGGCGATCGGCCCGGTGAGCGCGGCGGCGACGGCCTGGCGCTTGCCGCGCCCCGGCACGACGCAGAACAGGTGGCGGCCGCGCATGAGCAGCGGAATGGTGAGCGTGACGGCCCGGCGCGGCACCTCGGCGAGGCTGGCAAAGCAGCCGTCGTCGACCTGCTGCTGGCGGCAGGCCGCGTCGAGCTCCACCTGCTTGACGTCGAGCGGATCGGCGAAATCGGCGACCGGCGGATCGTTGAAGGCGAGGTGGCCGTTGACACCGATGCCGAGACAGACGACGTCGATAGGCGCTTCGGCGAGGAGTTGCGCGTAGCGGGCGATGGCCGCCGCCGGATCGGGCTCGGGCACGATGCGATGCACCGCCGCGAGCGGCAGGCGGGTGAAGACATGCGCGTCGAGCCAGACGGCGAAGCGCTGCGAGGCGCCGGGCGGCAGGCCGATATATTCGTCCATGTGGAAGGCGGTGACGCGCGCCCAGTCGATGCCGGGGGCGCGGCGCAGGGCGGCGAGCGTATCGGCCTGGCTGGGCGCCGAGGCGAAGATCATGCGCAAGGCGGGCTGGGTGGCGAGCAGGCGGCGCAGCGTATCGGCAATGCCGGCGGCGGCGGCCTCGGCCATGGCGAGGCGGCTCGGAAAGCCGCGCACGAGCAACCGCCCGACGGTACGATCGACAGACCGGACGGCGACCGGCTCGACAGACATGGCTCCTCCGGCGGGCAGCAAGACAGTCCGAGGA
>JBDHTK010000066.1:0-13563 GCA_039808625.1 Devosia sp.
CCTTCTTCCGCGACCATTTCGCCCGGCTCGACCGCCAGATCGTGCTGGTCGACGCCCTGCGCGCCCTCAATGCCGGCCCGCCCGCCGTCGCCAACCTCGAAACCGCGCTGACCGACATTCTCGCCTCGTTCCGCCAGGGCGACGCCAACCCGTTCCTGCGCCTCATCTCGCGCCGCATCGACCGCATCCTGTTCGCCGCCACCAAGGCCGACCATCTGCACCACACCGGCCACGACCGGCTGGAGGCCATCCTCAATCGCCTCGTCGCCCGCGCCGCCCGCCGCGCCCGCTTCGCCGGCGCCGAGACCGCCTCGGTCGCGCTCGCCGCCGTGCGCGCCACGCGCGAGGGCAAGGTGCACGACATGGACGTCATCATCGGCACGCCCGAGGCCGGCGAGACGCTCGACGGCACGACCTATGACGGCCGCACCGAGATCGCGCTGTTTCCCGGCGACCTGCCGGAAGCCCCGGACTCCGTCTTCGCCCCGGACAGCGACCTGGGGCTGCGCTTCCTGCGCTTCCTGCCGCCGCAGAAGCTCGAGCACAACGCCGAGGGCGCGCCGATGCTGCCCCATATCCGCTTCGATCGCGCGCTCGACTTCCTCATCGGAGACTGGCTGGCATGAAGCCCCCCACCGCCATTCCCATGTCCGACGCCGCCGCGGCCGCGCCCGATCCGCGCCTGCCTCGCGCCTTTGCGGCCGACGACGCGGTGACGGCGATGGCGACGGTCGAATCCCTTTCCGATCCCGCCCCCGACCCGGCGGGGCTCCCGGCGCCGCCGCGCCGCGCCGGCTGGCTCGCCAGGCTCCTGTGGGCCACGGCGGGCCTGCTCGTCTCGCTCGGCCTCGGCCTCGCCGCCGATGCGCTGATCCGCGACCTCTTCGCCAAGGCGCCATGGCTGGGGTGGATCGGCCTCGCCGGGCTCGGCCTCTTCCTGCTCGCCCTCCTCGCCCTCGTCATCCGGGAGATCGCGGCGCTCTGGCGCCTGCGCGCACTCGACCACCTCAAGGCCGAAGCCCTCGCCGCCCTCGCCTCCGACCGTCTGCCCGACGCCAGGCCGGTCATCGCGACGCTCAAGGAGGTCTACGGCCCGCGCCCTGACATGTCGCGCGCGCTCGCCCGCTTCACCGCCGACGAGGCGCAGATCTTCGATGGCGGCGATCTCGTCCGCTTCGCCGAGCGCACCCTGCTGGCACCGCTCGATGCCCGCGCCCGCGCCCTCACCGCCGCCTCGGCGCGGCGCGTGGCGCTGGTGACGGCGGTGTCGCCGCGTGCCCTCATCGACGTCGCCTATGTCATCTGGGAGAGCATCCGCCTCGGCGGCGCCGTCGCCCGGCTCTACGGCGCCCGCCCCGGCTTCTGGAGCTCATGGCGGCTGGTCGGCGCCATCCTCGGCCACCTCGCCGTCACCGGCGGGCTGGTGCTGACCGACGGCCTCGTCGAGCAGCTCGTCGGCCAGGGCCTCGCCGCGCGCCTGTCGCAGCGGCTCGGCGAGGGCGTCGTCAACGGCCTGATGACGGTACGCGTCGGCATCGCCGCCATGCGCGTCGTCCGCCCCCTGCCCTTCACCACCGAGGCCCAGCCCGTCGTCCGCGACTTCCTGCCCGAGCTGGTGAATGTCGTGAAGGTGGGCGAGAAATCCTGAGCGCTTTCACGCTACCGCCGGCCGGCGCAGCATCGGGGTCAGCCACAGCGCTGCCGCGACGAGGATGACAGTCGCGAACAGCAGCAACCAGCCCCAGTCGGACGGCCCTGGCTTCAGCACCATGTCGGCGATCACCGTGAACAGCACCGCGAGGTCGAATTTGGCGATGGTGAGGATTTCGCGGCTCACCGCCACCGCTTTGGGCGTGACGCCGGCCTCGGCCTTTACCGCCTTGGCGCGCGGCGTGAGCACCAGGATGCCCAGCACCATCGTCGAGGCGATGCCGACGAAGCCCAGATTGACCCACAGGCTCGACCACAGATTGCCCAGCGCCGCCGCGAGCACGCCGAAAACCAGCGTGGCGAGGCTCGCCGGCACATAGATGCGGTCGGCCGCCCAGGCGACGTGCAGCACGAGGCTCACCATCTCGGCGTCATGCTTGGCGCGGCTGGCCCTGGCGCCGAGCAGCACCATGATGAGAGCGCCGCCGATCCAGGTCACGGCGGACATCACATGCAGAAGCTTGCAGATCGCATACCAGTCCATCGCGCCCTCTCGACAAGCGAGGGTGCGATATTACGCCGCAGCTTGCGGCTGGCAACGGGAGATTCTCAATCCTGCGCGGAGCTCGGGGCCAGTGTCAGCGCCAGTCCGTCCAGCGCCTCCGACAACAGGATCTGGCAGCTCAGCCGCGAATTCGGCTTCTGGTCGAGCGTCGAGGAGATCAGGTCTTCCTCGTCGTCGCTGGCCGGCGGCAGCTTGCCCAGCCAAGCCTCGTCCACCCACACATGGCAGGTGGCGCAACTGCACGCGCCGCCGCACTCGGCCTTGATGTTGAGGCCCCAGTCGCGGATCACCTCCATGACGCGCCAGCCCTCGAGCCCTTCGAGCTCATGGACGGTCCCGGCCTGGTCGGTGACGATGATCTTCATGTCGAGGCGGCAGTCACACCACGCCCAGCTTCTTCTGCAGCTTGGTCGAGCTCGTCGTGTACTGGAACACCACGCGCTCGTCGGGGCTGACGATCTTCTTGGCCGCCTGCGCCATCAGCGCCGCCTCGTGGAAGCCCGAAAGGATCAGCTTCAACTTGCCCGGATAGGAGTTGATGTCGCCGATGGCGAACACTCCCGGCACCGACGACTGGAATTTCTCCGTGTCGACGGCGATGAGGTTGTCGTTGAGCTCGAGCCCCCACTCCGCCACCGGGCCGAGCTTCATCGTCAGCCCGAAGAACGGCAGAAGCCGCGTCGCCGGAATGTCCGCATCGCCGGCGTCCGTGGTGAAATGGATGCGGCGCAATTGCCCGTCCGCGCCCTCGATCCGCGCGATCTGGCCGAGCAGCAGCGACATTTTGCCCTCGGCCACCAGCGCCCGCATTTTGTTGACCGAATCCGGCGCCGCACGGAAGGCGTCGCGCCGGTGCACCAGCGTCAGCGAGCGCGCGATGGGCTGCAGGTTCAGCGTCCAGTCCAGCGCCGAGTCGCCGCCGCCGACGATCACCACGTCCTGGTCGCGGAAATCCTCCATCTTGCGCACGGCGTAGAACACCGACGTGTTCTCGTAGGCCTCGATCCCCTCCACCGGCGGCCGCTTGGGCTGGAACGAGCCGCCCCCCGCCGCCACCACCACCACCTTGGCGACGAACACCTCGTCCGCATCCGTGGTCAGCCGGAAGCGCCCGTCGGGCTCCTTGGTCAGCGTGTTGACCATGCGCGAGAAGTGAAACTGCGGCCCGAACGGCGCGATCTGCTGCATGAGGTTGTCGGTCAGCCCCTGCCCGGTCACCACCGGGAAGCCCGGAATGTCGTAGATCGGCTTTTCCGGGTAGAGTTCGGCGCATTGTCCGCCCGCCCGGTCGAGAATGTCGATGACGTGGCATTTGATGTCCAGCAGGCCCAGCTCGAACACGGCAAACAGTCCCACGGGCCCCGCGCCGATGATGACGGCGTCTGTCTCGATCGCTTCCGACATATGCTTCCTGTTGCGGACCCGGCGTCCGCTCTCCGTTCCAACGCCCGTGTCTCTACCTGCACCGCTGCGGCAAGGGAACCTCTCTTTCAGGCGCTCTCCCTCTCGGCCGCCCGCCGCAGAAAGGGCCGCGTCCCCACCGGCACCTCTCCCGCGCCGACGGGCTGGTAGAAGAGCGTCACGGTCCGCAGCTCGCCCGTCTCCAGCGCCGCCCGCGTCGCCCTGTGCGTCACCACGAACGCCGTGATGCCGCAGCGCCGCATCAGCGTGATCTGGTCCATCAGCACCTCGCCCACCGCCCTCAGCTCGCCGCGATAGCCGTAGCGCTCGGACAGCAGGCGCGCGCTGCTGTAGCCCCGCCCATCGGTGAAGCCGGGAAAGCTGATGGCGATGGAGGCGAAGCGCCCGAGATCGCCCGCCACCTCCTCCACCCGGTCGCCGGGAGCTACCAGGAGGCCGTTGGGGTGCGGATTGGCCAGCACCGCGTCGCGCTGCGCCTGGAACAAGTTCATGGGGATGTGCGTGTAGCGCACCGTCGCCGCATCGTCGCCCTCGGCCCACGCCCGGAACGGATCGGCCATGAAGGCACCGTCTCGGAAGAGGGTCTTTTCCTCCTCGGCCGCCGGTTTGGCGATCGCGCCGTTGAAGTCGAAATGGATGCCGCACTCGGTCTTGTTGAAGCCGCGCCAGCGGCCGGCACGCGGGTCCTCGCCCGCTGCCACCACGCTCGTGCACGGCGCGCAGCCGATGGATTTGTAGCCGCTGGCGAACAGCGGATGCTCGGGCAGGCCGTGCGCCAGCTTGTAGGCGTTGACGTCGGCATCCGAGAAATAGGCCAGCGGATTGACCTTCACCCGGTCGTCGCTGGTCAATTCGAAATGCGGCAACACGCCGCGCTCCCGGGTCTGGTAGCGCTTGCGCCCCGTCACCCAGCCGCCATAGGGCGCGATGGCCGCCTCCAGCGGCTCGGTCTTGCGGATATGGCAGCACGAATCCGGGTCGGCCTCCCACAGCTCGCCGCGCGGATCGAAGCGCGCGAGATCGCGCGGCTCCGGCCGCAGCCAATGCACGTCGGTGAGCCCTAGATGCGCCTGCAGCGTCTCCACATAGGCGAGCGTCTCGGGAAAATGCCGGCCGGTTTCGAGGAAGAACACCGGCAGCGACGGGTCGACCTCGGCCACCATGTGCAGCAGCACCGAGGAGTCCGCCCCGAACGACGAGACGATGGCGATGTCGCCTGCCAGCAGTTCAGTCACCGCCTGCCGCAGTACGCCGGCGCCGTCCATCTCGTCGAACATGCCGTTGAGCGCCACGATTCCCAGCGCCCGCAACTTGTCCTGCCGTACCGCCCCCGTCGGTCTAGGCGCCGCCATACAGCGCCTCCTTGAACGGCGCCTGCCCCAGCCGGCGATAGGCCGCAATGAACGGCTCCGCCGCGCTCTCGCGGCGTGCCAGATAGGCGTCGACCAGGCGCTCGATGGCCGCCGGCACCTCGTCGGCCACGAAGCCCGGCCCGAGAATGTCGCCGATCGCGGCCGTCTCCGTGCCGTCGCCGCCGACGCTGATCTGGTACAGCTCGCTGCCCTTCTTCTCGACGCCCAAAATGCCGATGTGGCCGACATGGTGGTGGCCGCAGGCGTTGATGCAGCCCGAGATCTTGATCTTCAGATCGCCGATTTCGCGCTGCCGCGCCGGCGCCTCGAAGCGGCGCGAAATCTCCTGCGCGATGGGGATCGAGCGCGCATTGGCCAATGCGCAGAAATCGAGCCCCGGACAGGTGATCATGTCGGTGATGAGGCCGGCATTGCCCATCGCCAGCCCGGCCTCGACCAGCCCGTCATAGACGGCACGCAGGTCGGTGAGGCGCACGTGCGGCAGAACGAGGTTCTGCTCGTGCGTCACGCGCAGCTCGTCGAACGAATAGCGTTCCGCGAGCCCGGCCACCGCGTCCATCTGCTCGGCCGTGCAATCGCCCGGCGCGCCGCCTGCCGGCTTCAGCGGTATGGTGACCGACGCGTAGCCGGGCCGCTTGTGCGTGTGGAGGTTCCGCGCGAGCCAGTCGCCATAGGCGGGCTCGGCGATCTGCTCACACGCCACGTCGATGCTGGCGGCGTTCGCCAGCGCGAAATCCGGATCGGCGAAGTAGGCGCCGATGCGCTCGAGCTCGCCTTGCGGCAGCGTCAACTGCCCGCCCTGCATCTGTGCGAACTCGGCCTCGACCTCGTCGCGAATCCTGTCGATTCCCGTCTCGTGCACGAGAATCTTGATGCGCGCCTTGAACTTGTTGTCGCGCCGCCCGTAGCGGTTGTAGACGCGCACGATGGCCTCGCAATAGGCGAGCAGGTCGGCATGCGCGACGAACGGGCGGATCAGCTTGCCGATCATCGGCGTGCGCCCGAGGCCGCCGCCCACCCACACCTCCCAGCCGATCTCGCCGGCGTCGTTCAGCGTCGCCCGGAGCCCGATGTCGTGGAATTTTATGGCGGCACGGTCGTTCGGCGCGCCGGTCATGGCGATCTTGAACTTGCGCGGCAGATAGGAGAACTCGGGGTGCAGGCTCGACCACTGGCGCAGGATTTCCGCCACCGGGCGCGGGTCGATGAGCTCGTCCGCCGCGGCGCCTGCGAACTGGTCGGTCGAGATGTTGCGGATGCAGTTGCCCGAAGTCTGGATCGAGTGCATCTCGACCGCGTTGAGATGCCGGATGATCTCCGGCACGTCCGCCAGCCGTGGCCAGTTGAACTGGATATTGGTGCGCGTCGTGAAATGCCCGTAGCCGCGATCATAGGTGCGCGCGATATAAGCGAGCTTGCGCAATTGCCGCGCATGCAGCGTGCCGTAAGGAATGGCGATGCGGAACATGTAGGCGTGCAGTTGCAGGTAGAGCCCGTTCATCAGCCTGAGCGGCCGGAACTGCTCCTCGGTGATCTCGCCGCGCACGCGCCGCTGCACCTGGTCGGTGAACTGCGCCGTGCGCGCCTCGACGAATGCCGCGTCGAACTCGTCATATCGATACATGGTCGCCCTCGGCGAGGTGCTGGCGCTCGAAGCGCGGCGCGGTCGGACCGCCGGCGCGGATGCGCTCGCGGATGCGGTCGGGATGCACGACGCCGTCGCGCAGCGTCACGGTTTCGATTTCGAGCGACAGGATGCGCATGGTCCGGCGGCTTGCCGCCAACGCCGCGTCGCGCGCCTCCGTCTCGTCCTTGCCGAACAGGCGCGCCTGTTGCAGGTCCTCGACCCAGCGCCCCTTGCCGTCCAGATAGACCGCGGCGCCGCTCATCAGCTCGTTGCCGGTCAGGATCTCCATCACGCCGCCTCGCAGGTTGCTTCGACCGCCGCCGTGCCGACCCCCGGCACCAGCCTGTAGGCGATGCCGGCGCGGCCGAGCGCCGCGCCCTCCTCGGCGGCCCGCCCGCACGCCGTCGGATCGCCGGGCGTGAGCCGCACCACGCGCTTGCCGGCGCGCGCGAGCCGGATCAGCAGCGCCGCGACCTCGGGATGTGCGAAGGCCGGGTGCCCTCGCCGCGCACCCACCGCGATGCGCTCGGCGTCGCGCCGTCCCATCTCGATCACCCGGTCCGGCACGGCCGGATCGTGGACGATGACGTCGGCCGCCTGCAGCAGCCGCTGCGCGCGCAGCGTCAAGAGATCCTCCGCCCCGGGCCCGGCGCCGACGAGCCAGACCTCGCCCGTCGCCTCGCGCGCATGTGCCTCGAGCAGCGCCTCGGGGTCGTCGCCGACGCCGGTGAGCAGATCCTCGTAGAAGCGCCGCGCCTGCACCTTGGAAAGCCGTGCCGCGACCCGCGCGCGCAGCGATCCCGCGAGCTGCGCCAGCTGCCCCAGCTCGGGCGCCAGCATCGCCTCGATGCGCGCCCGCACCAGCCGTGCCAGCACCGGCGCGTCGCCCTCTGTGGCGATGGCGACGCTGAGCGGCGCCCGCTCGACGATCGACGGCGTATAGAAATCGCATGCGGCCGGCACGTCGACGACGTTGACCGGGATGCCGCGCACCCGTGCATCGGCTCTGGCGCGCTCGGCGACCGCGCCCGCCGCCGCGATGAAGAGCAGCGCCGCCCCGTCGAGTGTCGAAGGGCCATATGTCCGCGAAATATCGACGTCCAGCTCCGCGAACTCGGGGGCCGGCGCCGCCGAGACAATTACGACCGAAGCGGTCGTCTTTATCGCCAACCGGGCTTTGTTGAGGGCTTCTTCTCCACCGCCGATGATGACGATGCGCCGGCCCTCGACCTTGTAGCTGACAGGGAATGTGTTGAGCTTACGCATTCTCGGCCTTTCGCCCGCTCTATAAGCGGTGTTGGCCGATACGCACAAGCTATTGAAATACAATAGCTTTTATTTTTCCCGACAAGCCCCGTCCGTGGCATGGAGGGCAAGGCGCAGCGCGCAGCGCCGCCAAAGCGTTCCGTCCCGCCGCGACGGCGTGGAACGTCAGCCCTGCCGCGACGGCACGCGCATGACGAGCCCGTCCAGCTCGTCGCGCACCTTGATCTGGCAGCTCAGCCGGCTGTTGGGCTTCACCTCGAAGGCGAAGTCCAGCATGTCCTCCTCCATCATCGAGGGCGGCCCGACGATGTCGACCCAGGCCTCGTCGACATAGACGTGGCAGGTGGCGCAGGTGCACGCCCCGCCGCACTCCGCGATGATCCCGGGCACGCCGTTCATGATGGCGGTTTCCATCACGGTCGAGCCGTTTTCAGCCTCGGTCTCGTAGGTCGTCCCGTTGGCTTCGATGAAGGTGATTTTCGGCATGGCGCCGCTATATCCCGCGGGTGCGGGGCGCCGCAAGGACCGTTGCCGCTATGCCGCAGCCGCCTCGAGGCGCGCCGCGATGAAGGCCGCAACCTCCTCGACCGCGATGTTGAGGTCGTCGATGCGCTCGGGGTTGACCGGCACGCCCGCGCGCAGCTCGGTCTCGGCCACGCGCGCCAGCTCGGCCAGCCCGAAGGCACCCACACCGGCTGCCGCGCCGCGCAGCGTGTGGAGGTTCCGCAACAGCTCCTCGACACTCGTGCTGGCTTCGAGCCGTGCGTAATAGACCCGGCTCATCGTGTCGAACATGCGCAGCACCTCGAGCTCCAGCCCCGGATCGCCCAGCGTCTGCTTGCTGAGATGCTCCATGTCGATGGGGCGCCGAACCGCCGCTTTTGCCGCTGGGGCGGGAACCGCCCGGGCCGTGTTGTTGCCAGCCATTGACTGCCTCGCGCATGTCGCACGCTGCCTTCTGGCAGCACGCGAGCCTAGGCCGCGGGGAGTGAATGCCCTCTTAAATGCACTGTGTGCACTCGATCCTTTCGGCGCCGCAATTCGGGCTGGCGCCACCAATCTGCCCGAATTAACCTTTGCTTAAGATATCGCTCGGTTTGCCTCAAATTGAATGTATGTTGGGCAGACCCGGTGCGCGGCGGTACGGGGTTGGGGTCGATGGCGGGGCATTTGATTCGCTTTTTACCCAAATGGTCCTCAGTCCCGAAACAGGGACCGGCCCATACAACTCCATCTGCCGTTCTTGTCGCATCCAGCCGACGTGAGAGTTGTAAAGAGTATGGCGAAGAAATCGATCACCAGCACCCAGGAAGATCCCGCAAGCCTCGCCTTCTCGGCGGTTGAGGACGCCCTCAAGGACTCGGTCTTCGGCGACGGTGCCGCCCCCGACACCTCGGACGAAGCCCAGATCGGCCCCGCCCCTCGTTCCACCTCCCGCGCCGAGCGCGCCCGCGTCGCCGACAAGCAGGCGGCGATGGCCGGCTCCGTCGCCAATGACGACCGCTTCAACGGCTCGCGCCTGCTCTACGGGTTGCAGTCGCGCTCCAGTTCGACGCCGAGTTTCGTCGCCGTCATCGTCTCGCTCGTCTGGGTAGCGGCCGTCGCCGCCATCGGCCTCATCCGCAACGGCAGCGCCTTCGGCACGCCCGCCTTCTGGGGCTCCAACGACTTCATCGGCCTCGTCGCCCTCGCCGTCATCCCGGTGCTCGGCTTCTTCGCCATCGCCACGCTGATCCGCCGCGCCCAGGAGCTGCGCAACGCCGCGACGGCGGTGACCCATGCCGCCATCCGCCTCGCCGAGCCCGAAACCACCGCGTCCGAAAAGGTCGCCTCGGTCGGCCAGGCCGTGCGCCGCGAGGTCAACGCGCTGGGCGACGGCCTCGAGCGCGCCCTGTCGCGCGCCGGCGAGCTCGAAGTGATGATCCACAACGAGGTCACCGCCCTCGAGCGCACCTATTCCGACAACGAATCGCGCATGCGCGCGCTGATCCAGGAACTGGCCAGCCAGCGCGAGGCGGTCATCACCAATACCGAGCGCGTGCGCGAGGCGATCACCGAGAGCCATACCGGCCTCGTCTTCGACCTCGACATGATCTCGCAGCGCATCGCCGGCACCATCGTCGAATCCGGCGGCAACCTCACCCGCGCGCTCGAAACCGCCGGCAATTCGCTCAATGGCGCCTTCGGCGAGCGCACGGAAAGCTTCGTGTCGCTGATCGACCAGCGCACCAGCCATCTGCTGTCGGCGCTCGACGACAGCGCCAGCCGCCTCAACATCACCCTCGAAGACCGCGCCACCACCATTTCCGGTGCCTTCGAGAACCGCACGATGGAACTGAGCCAGGTCATCGACGGCCGCATGGAGGCGCTGACCGAGGCGCTCGACGGCCGCGCCAACACGCTGAGCGAGGCCATCGAGAACCGCACCTCCTCGCTCGCCAAGCTGCTGAGCCAGGGCGGCATCACCCTGCTCGACCAGCTGCGCGACCGCGGCCACGAGGTCTCGTCCGCCCTCGACACCATCGGCGGCCGCATCGCCGCCGACATCTCGGCCCGCACCCACGAGGCCGAGTCGCTGATGCAGAACCTGTCGCGGCAACTCGACGAGGCCATCGCCATCCAGGTCAACGCGATGGAAAGCAAGCTGCAGACGGCGATGATCGAGCTGAGCGGCGCCCTCGACGACACCACCGAGCGCGCCCGCGTCACCCTCACCGGCGCCGGCTCGCAGAACCTGTCGCAATTCGATGCCCGCCTCGACGAGATCGCCGGCGTCATCGACACGCGCCTGCAGGCGCTCGACGGCGTCGTCGGCGACAAGGGCGAACGGCTCGTCGCCGCCCTCGAAAAGCACAATGCGAGCTTCGCCGCCCGCGCCAACGTGCTGGAGATGGCGCTCGACGAGAAGTCGGGCCACTTCAACGATGTCGTGACCCAGCGCACGCGCGAGATGGTCGAGACGCTCGGCCAGCGCTCGAAGCAGATCACCGAGGTCATCGGCAACCGCTCGCGGGAAATCTCCGACGCGCTGGAGGGCCACGCGCAGATCCTCGCCGACGCGCTCGACGGCCGCACCAACGCCCTCAACGACACGCTGGCGGTCCGCACGAGCGAGCTTTCCAGTGCCCTCGACGGCCGCACCCAGGCGCTCAACGAGACGCTGGCCAGCCGCGCCGGCGAGCTTTCCAGCGCCATCGACGACCGTACCCAGGCGCTCGACAGCACGCTGGCGAACCGCGCCAACGAATTCAGCAGCGCCCTCGAAGGTCGCACCCGGGCCCTCAACGAGACGCTGGCCAGCCGCGCCAGCGAGCTCAGCAGCGCTCTCGACGGTCGCACGCAGGCGCTCGGCGAGGCGCTCGCCATCCGCGCCGAGGAGCTCAGCAACGCCATCGACGGCCGCACCCAGGCGCTCAACCACACGCTGGTGAGCCGGGCCGGCGAGCTCAACAGTGCGCTCGATGGCCACACCCGCGCGCTCAACGAAACGCTGGCGAGCCGCACCACCGAGCTCAACAGCGCCCTCGACGGCCGCACCGACGCCCTCAACGAGACCCTGGCGAGCCGCACCAACGAGCTCAGCAACGCGCTCGTCACGCGCGCCACCGAGATCAACGAGCTGCTGGTCGGCCGCACCACGCTGCTCGACAACGCCCTCACCACCCACGCGGTGCAGATCGGCACGGCGTTCGACGGCCGCTTCGAGGCCATGAACGAAGCGCTCGAGCAGCACCACGCCGCCTTCGCCGCCGAGCTCGACCAGCGCACGCAGCTCCTGGCGACGACCGTCGGCACGCGCTCCTCGGAACTCTCCGACGCGCTCAACGCGCGCACCCAGCAGCTTTCCGAAGTGCTGGGCACGCATACCGCTGCCATTGCCGGCGCCATCGGCGACCGCACCATGGAGCTCGCCCGCACCATCGACGCACAGGGCACCAACGCCCGCGACAAGATCGACGCCAGCCTGCACTCCGTCACCGACGTCATGGCCGACCGCGCCACCGCCGTCAGCGCGCTCATCGCCAGCAAGGTGGCCGAGGTCAACGACAATCTCGGCCGCGGCATCGAGTCCGCCATCGTGCGCATCGCCGATGCCGAGAGCGGCGTGAACGCCCGCATCGACGGCGCCGCCGCCACCGTGGGCGAAAGCGCCCGCAAGGCCGCCGACATCATCGAGACCGGCGTCAACTCGGCCCGCAAGGCGATCACCGACATGGTCGACCAAAGGCTGGGCACCCTGCCCGAGGCGATCACCGCCCGCGCCGACATCACCGCCGAGCGCCTCGCCTCGCTCAACACCGCGATCAACACCGCGCTGGTGCAGTCGATGGCGGACCTCGAAGCCGGCGCCGACCGCATCGAAGAGACGATCTCGAAGCGCATCGTCACGGCCACCGCCAACATCACGCTGGACGTCGCCGAGACCGCCGACCGCATGGACACCCATGTCCGCCAGGCGATGGAGCAGATCCAGTCGGCCTCGCGCTCGATCGACGAGCTCATCTCGATCAAGGCGGTTGCCGCCGCCGAGGCCATCGAGACGCGCGTCACCACCCTGCACGACACCGTCACCACGCAGTCCGACAGCCTCGCGGCGCTGGTCAGCGACCGCTCGCAGCAGCTCGAAACCCTGCTGCGCTCGCACGGCAACGTGCTGCAGGAGGCGCTCTCCGTCTCCGCCGCGCAGGCCGAGCAGATCATGTCGGCCACCTCGGGCCGCATCCTGTCGGACGCCAACGAGGCGCTGTCGCGGCTCAACCAGTCCAACGCCATCCTGCAGCAGGTGCTGGAGACGGCCAACACCAACCTCGCCCAGCTCGAGAACAGCGTCGCCAGCCAGACGGCCGCCTACTCGGCCACCGTGCGCGACGCCGTTGGCTCCACCGACGAGGTCGGCGCCCTCATCTCGGGCAAGGTGGCCGAGCTGCAGCAGACCATCCGCGGCATGATCGACGGCTTCGGCTCGATGGTCGGCAACCTCAATGCCGAGGTCGCCGCCATCGACCAGTCCGCCAACACCCTCAGCCAGGCCGGCACGCAGTCGCTCGACGTGCTCGAGGAACGCCGCGCCGCGATGGACGCGCTGGCCCAGAGCTTCACCACCCGCGCCGACGAGATCGACGAGCGCATGCGCAGCTTCGCGCAGACCATCGCCGACGCCGTCAACGAGACCGAGCGCCGCCTGCTCGACTCGCGCGCCCAGATGGAGGGCCTCCTCGCCTCGTCGAGCGAGCAGGTGGAATCGGTGCTGGCCACCTCGAGCCGCCAGGTCGAATCCAGCCTCGCCGCTACCAGCGCCGAGGTCGGCAGCACGCTGTCCGAAACCAGCGCGCAGGTCGAGGCGGCGCTGGCCGCCCAGCGCCAGCAGCTCGAAGCCGCGCTCGCGGCGACCAGCGCGCAGGTCGAGACGGTGCTCGCAAGCTCCACCGACCGGCTCAATGCCGCCCTCTCCGACACCAGCGAGAAGTTCAGCTCGGTCCTCTCGGAGTCTACGGACAAGCTCAACTCGGCGCTCTCCGACTCGACGTCGGGCGTCGCCGACCGGCTCGCCGAGTTCTCCGGCGCCGCCGTGTCCGAGACGGAGCGTGCCTCCGACACGCTGCGCCAGACGCAGGCGACGATGATCCTCGAAATGCAGCAGGCGCTCGAGGAGGCCAGCC
>JBDHTK010000067.1:0-13130 GCA_039808625.1 Devosia sp.
CGTCATGCCGGCACCCGCCGGCTACTGGGCGGCGGAGGAGGCCCCGGAGGGCGCCTCGGAGGCCTCGGCGGGGGCCGCCGGCTCCGCGGTGGTCGACGGCGTCTCGGTGGCGTCGCCCGGCGCCGTCGAGGCGGTGCCTTCCTCGACCTGCTCGGCCGGCGGCGCCACGTCCTCGGCCGCCGCGTCGGGCGCCGGGAACGGCTTGGGGGAGGCCGACAGCGTCGACAGATAGGCGATGATGTTGGCGCGCTCCTCGTCGCTCTTGACGCCGGCGAAGGTCATCTTGGTCCCCGGCATGAAGCCCTTGGGCGAGGTGAGGAAATGGTCGAGATTCTCGTAGGTCCAGGTATCGCCGGCGGCGTGGTGCGTCATCATCGCGTCGGAATAGGCAAAGCCCGGATGGTCGCCCATGACGCGCTCGACGACGTCGTAGAGGCCGGGGCCGGTCTTGTTGGCGTTGGCTTCGCTCAGATCGTGGCAGGCCTGGCACTTCTTGGCCGCGGCCTGGCCGGCGGCCGGATCGGCAGCGGCGAGCAGCGTGCCGATGGAAACGGCCGGCGCCTCGGGCGTCTCGGGCGTGCCGCCACCATCCTCGGTGCCCTCGGGCACGGGCAGCGCATAGCCGGGGCCGGCGCCGGTGACGGGGTGGTAAATCGCCTCGGCGAGGAAGCCGATGCCCATGACGAACAGCAGCGTGCCCAGAATGGCACCGATGATCTTATTGAGTTCGAACGAATCCATCGTGGTCTCTCAGCCTTCTCCACCTCGCGTATAGACGAGGGGCAGCAAGGCCGCAATCGCCGGTCGTGCCGCGACGCAAGCCCCCATCCCAAAGCGGCGCGACCATAGTCCGCCGCCCCGCCTGCCGCAACCGCTTCGCACCGGCCTGCGACAATTGCCCCGCCTCAGCCGGCCGGCACCAGCCCCTCCCGCCCGGCGAGCGTCATGCCGAAGCCGGGGCTCGTGCCGAGCCGGATGCGGCCGTTGCGGGGCAGCGGCTCGCCCTCGAACAGCGCCCCGAACACCGGCTCCACCGACTGCCCGTCCGGGCTCGCCGCCACATATTCGCAGAATGCCGGCGCCGTCTGGCTGGCGATGAAATGGTAGGAATAGGGGCCGCTGCCATGCGGCACGAGAAGCTGGTCATAGGCCGCCGCATGGGCGGCGATGCGCAGCAGTTCGGTGAGCCCGCCCACCCACATGACGTCGGGCTGCAGGATGTCGAGCAGCCGCTCCTCGATCAGGTGGCGGAAGCCGTAGCGCGAATATTCATGCTCGCCGGTGGTCCATTTGAGCTTCGGATGGGCCTGCCTCAGGCGCCGGTAGCCCTCGACGTCGTCGGGCGACAGCACCTCCTCCCACCAGTTGATGCCAAGCGGCAGGCAGGCCTCGGCCAGCTCGATGGCGTAGCTCACGTCGAGCGCCATGTAGCAGTCGACCATCAGCGGGAAGCCGGCGCCGACGCGCTGGCGCTGCGCGCCGAGGAAGGCGACGTTGGCCTCGAGCCCCGCCCTGCCGTCGAAGGGGGAGTGCGGCAGCGGCACCTTGGCGCCCCAGAAGCCCATCGCCTTGATGGCGCCGGCATCCGGCCCGGTGCAGTAGAGCGTGATCTCGTCGCGGCTGAGCCCGCCGATGAGGTTGTAGACCGGCTCGCCCCGCACCTTGCCGACGAGGTCCCACAGGGCGAGGTCGACGGCGCTGATCGCCATCAGCGGCAGCCCCTTGCGCCCGTAGGGGAGCGAGGCGCGGTACATCTCGTCCCAGATGCGGTTGAGGTTGCGCGCATCCTCGCCGACGAGGAAGCGGGAGAAGTGGTGGCGGATGAGCCACGCCGCCGGGGCGCCGCCCGAGCCGGCGGCGACGCCGGTGACGCCGTCCTCGGTCTCGATCTCGACCACCAGCGTGCCGAGCACGCCGATGCCCCAGCTCGAACGCTTGTCGCGATAGGCCGCGTGCCCCGACATGGGGTTGGCGATGAGCGAATCGACGAGCCAGTGGGTGCCCGCCCCCTGGCGGAAATAGGCGCCGCCCTGGGCGCCCGGCGCCAGCGTGAAGACGCGCACCTCGCGAATGCGGAAGGCGGTGCTCACTTGAGGTGGAAGACGCGCTTCAGCGGGATCTGCACCGGCACGTTGTCGGCGTCGGTGGCCATGATGTCGGCCATGTGCGCCCACCAGCGCTTCATGATCTCGGTGTCGGGCAGCGCGTCCATCGTGTGGTCGTCGCGGCGCGTGAGGATGCCGAACAAATGGCCGCTCTCGGCATCGAGCCAGATGGAATAGTCGGACACGCCGGCCTCCTTGAGCGCCGTGACGAGCTCGGGGAAGATCTCGTCGTGCCGCTTGCGGTATTCGGCGGCCTGGCCGGGAAACAGGTTCATGCGGAAGGCGATCTGCTCAGGCATCTAGCGGGCTCCAACGAGTTGGTCGATATCGGCCCCGGCGCGCTCCAGCGCTTCGGCCACGTCTTCGTCGCCGGCATAGGCCGAGCGCAATGCGCGCACCCAGCGGTCGGCGAGGCGGCGATAGTTGGTGGCGGGGGTGACGAGGACGCGGGCATCGCCTTCGACGAGCCGGCGCGCGACGGCATAGAAGTCGCCCCAGTCGCGGCCGCCATAGGCCCAGAGCTGGGTGGCAAAGCCGGTATACATGGTGTGCCAGACCTGGATGCCACGCTGGGCGAAGCCGTTGATGGCGCCGTTCGAGCGCTGCTTCAGCAGGGCGGCGGCGGCGAAATAATCGGGCCAGGTCCGCGGCAGCTCGATCTTGTGGGTTTCGAGATGGGCCGGGACGTAGGCCAGATTGTAGGCTTCGTAGTTGACCGGGATCTCGAGCAGCGCGCCCTTGCCCAGCGCGTCGCCGAAGCGGCCGGTCCAGCGGTTGGAGGCGATGAGGGCGGGAAAGAAATCGGCGAGATCGAAATCGCTGCCCGCTTTGGCAAGATGCTCGTTGAGCGGCTCGACATAGCCGCCGGGCAGATGCTCCCAGAGCAGCACCGGCCCGGACATGAACACGTCGGCCGCGCCCTCGCCCTCCAGATAGGGGTGGATGGCGTTGGAGAAATATTCGTCGCTGGGAATGATCGTGAGCTCGAGATCGAGTCCGGTCTGGGCGGTGAATTCGGCGGCGTGGCGCTGCACCGAGTCCACATAGGCGTCGGTATCGGGGCCGAAGAAGCGGACGCTGGCCATGATCAGCTCCTGTTCATGACGGCCAGAGTGGTATCGCGGACATGTTCGAGATGGCGCCGATAGGCGTCCATGGCGGCCGCCGCGTCATGCGCCATCACGGCCTCGGCCACCTCGATATGCTGGCCGACGCTCTTTTCGATGGTGCCGGGCAGGCCCGAGGCGGTACGGCGCACGTCGAGCCCGATATCGTAGAGGCTCTGCGCCACGGCGGTCAGCAGATGGTTGCCGGCGGCGACGTTGAGCGACTGGTGGAACTCGATGTCGAGCAGCCGGAACGCCACCGGGTCGTCGTGGAAGGCCCGCCCGTCCACGGCGTGCTTGTAGATGCGCGCCCGCTGCTCGGGCGAGGCCCGCTCGGCGCAGCGCCGCACCAGTTCGAGGTCGATGGCGGCGCGCGCCTCGAAATGCTCGTGCACGTCGTATTCGCTGGTCGCGAGGATCATGTTGAACGGCGACACCAGCCGCGACGGCGACAGGTCGGTGACCGTGTAGCGCCCGCCCTGCCGGCTTTCGAGCACGCCCATCAGCGTCAGCGCCTTCAGCGCCTCGCGCAGCGGCGGCCGCGAGATGCCGAAGGCGATGCCCATCTGCGCCTCGGTGGGCAGCCGGTCGGCGGGCCGGAGATTGCCCGACTTGATCATGCCGAGGATGCGCTGGGCGACCTGCTCGGAGACCGGGCGCCGGTCGAGCGCGCCGCCGAACTCGAGCGCCTCGCGCGGCCGGCGCGTCACCTCGGCGAAATCGGCAAAGACATCGTCCGCGTCGGTCATGGCGTGTGCCAGTTGCTCCTTGCCGCGCGCCACGATCGTCCCCTAGAGCTCCAGCCGGTAGAAGGCGATGGCATTGTCGCGATAGATGCGGCGCGTCTCGGCCACGCTGAGCCCGAGATCGGCGAAGGCGCGGTCGAGGATGCCGACCCATTCGGGGATCGTCGTCGATTGCAGGAGGATCGGGTAGTCGCCGGCATAGATGGTGCGCTCCGGCCCGAAGGCGTCGAGCGTCGCCTCGATATAGGGGCGCAGGTCGGCCTCCGTCCACTCCGGCCCGGCATAGGGCGGCAGGTCGGAGAGCTTGACGTACATGTTGGGATGGCGCGCGAGGTCGGCCATGTCGTCGCGGAACTGCGCGATGGCGCCCTGGGCGATGCCCGGCTTGCCGCAATGGTCGAGGATCATCGGCACGCCGCGGCTGATCTGCGGCACGAATTCGCGGATGATGTCCATCTGCGTGTAGTTGGGGTTGATGTCAAAGCTCCAGCCGAACTTTTCGAGCAGGTTCACGCCGGCGATGAAGCCCTCGGAGAGGGTGAGGGCGCGCGGGTCGGGGTCGAATTCCATGATGCGCCGGATGCCGCGCACGCCCGGATGGCCGTCGCGCATCTCGATGAGCATGGGCTCGACCCGCGCCCCCCATTCGAGCGGTGCCATCGGCACGATGGCCTTGATGCGCGGGTCGCGCTTCTGCTCGTCCTCGACGAAGGCGATCTCCTCGAGATACTGCCCGCCGCCCTCCCAGAAATCGGCATAGCATTCGAGGAACACCATCGCCTCGACGGTGACGTCGCCGCACGCCTTCCGGTAGTCCTCGACGTGATAGGGGTGGCCGAACAGCGCGCTGCCCTCGAACGCCGAATATCTGAGCCGCGTCTGGTCCCACACATGCAGATGCGTGTCGATGATGGGGAAGTTGGGCATCTGTTCAGCTCCTCGCCTGCCGCCGCCACGGTGTCGTCCCCGCGCCGGCGGCTCATGGCACTATCGCGTCAGCTTGAAATTGGCGTCCACCGGCTTCAGCGTCAGGCCGAAGCCGGGCTTGTCGTCGCTCAGGTCGATGAAGCCGTTCTCGGCCACCGGCTCGCCGTCGAAGATGTACCAGAACAGCTCGTTGCCCACCTCGACCGGCACCTTGGGGAAATATTCCGAGATCGGCCCGGCATAGCTCGACATGGTGATGTGGTAGTTGTGCATCTGGCCGGCATGGGGAATGACGAGAATGTCGTTCGCCTCGCACAGGTCGGCGATCTTCTTGGCGGCGGTGATGCCGCCGACGCGGTTGACGTCGAACTGCGCGATGTCGAAGGCCTTGAGCGCCAGCGCGTCGCGGAAGCCGGCCAGCGTATATTCGTGCTCGCCGCCCGAGATGTTGACCAGCCCCATCGCCGTGAGCTCGGCATAGCCGCGCAGGTCGTCGGGCACCACCGGCTCCTCGACCCAGCGCAGGTTGAACGGCTCCAGCAGGCGCAGCATGCGCTTGGCGTATTCGACGTTCCAGCCCATGTAGCAGTCGGCCATGATGTCGACATCGGGGCCGACGGCCTCGCGCGTCGTCTTCACCAGATCGATATTCCTGTTCATGCCGGCGACGCCGTCCTTGGGGCCCCAGCCGAAGCGCAGCTTGACCGCCTTGAAGCCCTGCTCGGCATAGGCCCTGGCTTCGCTGTAGAGGGTGTCGAGCGGCTGCGAATAGAGCCGGCTGGCATAGACCGGGAGCTTCGCCTTGGTGCGCCCGCCGATGAGCTTGAACACGGGCTGCCCGAGGATCTTGCCCTTGGCGTCCCAGACGGCGAGGTCGATGGCGCTGATCGCCACCATCCCGGTGCCCTTGCGCCCGAAGGGCAGGGTGCGCCGGTACATGGACTGCCAGATATATTCGCTGTCGAGCGGATCGGTGCCGATCAGCAGCGGCTTCAGATAGGTGTCGATCATCGTCTTGGTGGCGTGCGGGCTGAGCGCCGCATTGCCGATGCCGATGGTGCCGTCGTCGCACTCGATCTCGACCACCAGCCAGCCCAGGAAGCGGAAGCCGGCGATGGAGCCGGTGATGTCGGCGACGAGGTCGCCTGGCGTCGTGCAGAAATGCGGCGGCATGGGCGCCACGGGGCCGACCCATTCGTAGATCGTGGTTCTGACGTCGGTGATGCGGGCCAATTGTAACTCCTGTTCAGGCGGGCAGCGGGCCGAGCCCGGCAGCGAAGCGCTGCGCCCAGGCGAGGCCGGCCGGGGTGGCGGTGTCGGCGGGAATGCGGTCGTGGCTGGGGGCGAGCCCCAGCCGCCGGGCGGCGATGAGCTTGCCGTAGAGCACGAAGCTCGACAGCCCCTGCATGATGAAGGCGACGGCCGGCAGCAGCCGCCCGTAGAGCTCTTCGGCCCGGGCCTCGTCGCCGGCGCGGAAGGCGCGCTCGACGCCGATCTGCAGATCCATCGTCTCGGTGCCCGGGATCATGCCGCGGGCGCCGGCGCGCAGATTGTCGAGCAGCTCGAGCCCGGCGCGGCCGTTGAAGACGCTGAAGCGCCCGCCCAGCGCGCCGACGGTGGCGGCGACGCCGAGCGCCGCGCTTTCGGCCTTGACGACGCGCACATTGGGATGGGCGGCATTGAGCGCCAGCAGCTCCTCGGCGCCCAGTCCGATGCCGAGGAATTCGGGGGCGTTCTGGATGCCCACCGGGCAGGCGACGGCCTGCGCGACCTCGCCGAAGAAGCGTACCAGATGGGCGCTGCTGGCCGGCGGCCGCGGCGGTTGCAGCACCAGCCAGGCGGCGCCGGCCGCCTCGGCAGCGCGGGCGCTCTCGATCATGTCGGGCAGGTTGCCGTCGGCGACGGTCACTGCCACGGGCAGGCGCCCGGCGACGGCGTCGAGCGTCCAGTCGAGCAGCTGCCGGCGCTCGTGGCGGCCGAGCTTGTGCACTTCGCTGCCCAGCCCGAGCACGGCGATGCCCGCCGCGCCGCAGGCGACGGCCGCCTCGACCTGGCGCGTCACGGCGTCGCGCCGCAGCCGTCCCGCCGCGTCGAAGAAGGCGTAGAGCATCGGATAGGTGCCGGAAATGTCCATACGCTCGACCGCTCCCCGCGCTGGCGCCGTCTCGTCCGCGGCCCTGGCGACGCCATCAGGATGGGCGATGCGGATAAAACTTGTCAAACAAATTTGTGTCTGACAACTTATGCGCAGGGGAGAGCGGACGGCACAGTCCGCCGGAGCATTGGGAGGCCGTGGAATGGCGCTGTCAGCCTCGCGAGAGAAACGGGTCGGCGCGACGGCGCTGAACCTGCCGGCCTTCGGCCTCGGCACCGCGCATCTGGGCGAGCTCTACGCCAAGGTCGCGGAAGCCGACGCGCGCGCCACGCTGGAGACGGCGTGGGACGCGGGCGTGCGCTACTACGATACGGCGCCCTGGTACGGCCGCGGCCTCGCCGAGCACCGCCTCGGCGGGTTCCTGCGCACGCGGCCGCGCGACGCGTTCAAGGTGACGACCAAGGTCGGCCGCCAGCTCGTGCGCCCGCCCGACCCCAGGACCTTCGACCGCTCGCCCTGGGTGGGCGGTTTCAATTTCGAGGTGCTGTGGGACTATTCCTATGACGGCATCATGCGCTCCTACGCCCAGGCGCTGCAGCGGCTCGGCCTCGACACCGTCGACGCGCTGGTCATCCACGACCTCGACGCGGCCTATCACGGCGAGCACTTCGCCCAGCGCCAGAAGGACCTGCGCGACAGCGGCATCCGCGCCCTGAAGGAGCTGAAGGCATCCGGCGACATCCAGGCCTATGGCATGGGCATCAACACCGACGCGGCGCTCGAGGAGGTGGCGAGCCAGGTGGAGCTCGATTTCTGCCTCGTCGCCATGCCCTATACGCTCATCGACCAGCGCAGCCTGCATCGCGGCATGGCGGCGCTCGCCAGGCGCGGCGTGTCGGCGATCATCGGCGCCCCCTTCGCCTCGGGCATCCTCGTCACCGGCTCGGCCGGGCCGGCCCATTACGGCTACGCCAAGGCGCCGGCCGAGGTGCAGGCCAAGGTGCGCGGCATCGAGGCGGTGTGCGCGGCGCACGGGGTGGCGCTGCCGGCCGCGGCGCTGCAGTTCGTCCTCGCCCACCCCATCGTGGTGTCGGTGATTCCCGGCGCCGCCAGGGGCCGCGAGGTGACCGAGAACCTCGCCGCGCTCGCCGCGCCGATCCCGGCCGGCTTCTGGGCCGACCTCAAGGCGCAAAGGCTCATCGACCCCGACGCCCCGACGCCGGAGGGCGCCTGACGCATGGCCGCCCCCGACACGCCCGACATCCTCGTTCAGACGCACGGCATCTCCAAGCAGTTCGGCGGCGTCGAGGTCCTGACCGACGTCGATCTGGCGCTGCGGCGCGGCGAGATCCACGCCCTGCTCGGCGAGAACGGCGCCGGCAAGTCGACCTTCGCGAAGATCCTCGCCGGCGTGCACCGGCCGACGCGCGGCAGCATCGAGATGAACGGCCAGCCGGTCACCATTCCCAATCCGGTGGCGGCGCAGGCCCTGGGCATAACGCTGATCCACCAGGAGCCGATCTCGTTCCCGGACCTGTCGGTGGCCGAGAACCTCGTGCTCGGCCGCGACCAGGGCGCCCCCTTCGGCCGCGTGCGCTGGGCCGAGATGACGCGCGAGGCCGAGCGGCTGATGGCCCTGCTCGGCGTGCGCATCGATGTCGGCCGGCCGATGCGGGGCCTGTCCATCGCCGACCAGCAGATGGTCGAGATCGCCCGCGCGCTGGCCTCGGACAGCCGCCTCATCATCATGGACGAGCCGACCGCGCCGCTCACCCCCAAGGAGGTGGACACGCTGTTCGGCATCGCCCGACGCCTGCGCGACGAGGGCCGCACCTTCATCTTCATCTCGCACCGGCTCGAGGAAGTGCGGGCGCTGTGCGACCGCGTCACCATCTTCCGCGATGGCCGCAAGGTGGCGACCGACGACATCGCCAATCTGAGCGAGGAGCAGATCATCCGCCTGATGATCGGCCGCCCGCTCAAGGAATATCTCAACAAGCAGAGCGCCGCGATCGGCGACGTGGCGCTCAAGGTCGTGGGGCTGACGCTGCCCGGCGTCTTCGAGGACATCAGCTTCGAGGTGAGGAAGGGTGAGATCGTCGGCCTCGGCGGCCTCGTCGGCGCCGGCCGCACCGAGGTCGCCCGCGCCATCTTCGGCGTCGCGCCGGCGGCGAGCGGCGAGGTCTTCGTCAACGGCCGGCCGGCGGCGATCACCGCGCCGCCCGAGGCCATCGCGCGCGGCCTCGCCTTCGTGCCCGAGGACCGCGCCACGGCCGGCATCTTCCGCACGCTCTCGGTCGAGCAGAACATCACCGCCGCGGTGCCCAAGCGCATCGCGCCGCGCGGCCTCATCCGCCCCCGCCTCGAGCGCGCCCTGACCAGCGAGGCGGTGCGCAAGCTCCGGATCCGCCTGGCCTCGCCGCGCCAGCCCATCGGCGAATTGTCGGGCGGCAACCAGCAGAAGGCGATCCTCGCGCGCTGGCTTCTGACCGAGCCCGACGTGTTCATCCTCGACGAGCCGACGCGCGGCATCGACATCGGCGTCAAGGCAGAGTTCTACGACATGATCGGCGAGCTCGCCGCCGCGGGCCGCGCCATCCTGCTCATCTCCTCGGAGATGCCCGAGCTGCTCGCCCTGTGCGACCGCGTGCTGGTGATGTCGGAGGGCCGGCTCACCGCCAACATCCCGCGCGCCGAGGCGACGCAGGAAGCCATCATGCGCGCCGCCGTGCCGCAAGTCCGGGAGGTCGCCGCGTGAATTTCCTGCGCCTGCTGCTGCTCCGACGCGAGGCCGGCATCGCCGTGATGATCGTGCTGTTCTGCCTCGTGGTCGGCTATTTCAAGCCGCAGTTCCTGACCCTGGGCCAGCTGCGCATCGTGCTGCTGCTCACGCCGCTCATCATGATCGCCGCAATGGGCGAGATGATGGTGCTGGTGGCGCGCCACGTCGACATTTCGGTGGGCTCGACCCTCGGCCTCGCGGCGATGGTCAGCGGCCTGCTCTACCGCTTCGGCCCCGAAGTGCCATGGTGGACCGGCATTCCACTGTCGATCGCCGTCGGCGCCGCCCTCGGCTTCGCCAACGGCCTGCTCGTCCATCTCTTCCGGCTGCCCTCCATCATCGTGACGCTGGGCACGCTGAGCCTCTATCGCGGCCTCACCTTCATCATCTCCGACGCCCGCCAGATCGACCGGCAATGGATCCCCTCCGAACTCAAGGGCCTGTCGCAGACCTCGCCCATCCTCGGCATTCCGTGGATCATCTTCATCGCCTTCGGCGTCGCCATCCTCACCTATGTGTTCCTCAACCATACGCGCATCGGCCGGCAGGTCTACGCGCTCGGCTCCAACCCCGTGGCGGCGCCGCTGCGCGGCATCAAGGTGGCGCAGGTGACGCTGCTGGTGTTCACGCTGTCGGGCGCGCTCGCCGGCCTCGCCGGCATCCTGTATGCGAGCCGCTGGGGCTTCGTGAACCCGTCCAACACCGGCTACGGCTTCGAGTTCCAGGTGATCGCCGCGGTGGTCATCGGCGGCGTGTCGATCAATGGCGGCGTCGGCACCGTGCTCGGCACCGTGCTCGGCGTGCTGCTGCTCGGCTGCGTCGCCGCGGCGCTGCCGCTGCTCGGCATCCCCGGCACCTCGCAGACCGCCATCTACGGCGCCGTGATCCTCGTCGCGCTGCTCATCGACCGCACGGTGCGCCAGCAGGGCGTCATCAGCCTGAAGAGGGTCCGCCAATGAGCGCCTCGGACACCTCCGACGCCGCCGCCACGCAGGACGCCGCCCCGCCGCGCCCGGCCTGGCAGGTGCTGCTCGTCCGCCCCGAGACGGTGACCTTCCTGCTGCTCATCGCCGGGCTCTTCGCCGGCAACATGCTGTCGCCCTATTTCCTCGACGTGAGCTACATCCTGCGCAGCTTCACGCTCTATGCCGAGTTCGCCATCGTGGCGCTGGTGATGACGATGGTCATCATCGGCGGCGAGATCGATCTGTCGCCCGCCGCCGGCATGGCGCTCGCCGCCTGCGTCTTCGCCTGGGTGCAGCAGGCCGGCGTGCCGGTGCCCGCCGCCATCGGCGTCGGCCTCCTGGTCGGGCTGGCGATGGGGGCGCTCAACGCCTTCATGGTCATCGCCATGCAGCTGCCCTCGATCATCGTCACCATCGGCACGCTGACGCTGTTCCGCGGCCTCGCGCAGATCATCGCCGGCGACAAGTCGATCCGCGTGCCCGAATGGTTCATCGGCATCGACAAGGTGATGATCGCCAATATCCCGCTGCCCGTCGTGCTGTTCGTCGTGCTGGCGCTGATCCTCGGCGTGGTGCTGGGCGGCACCGTGTTCGGCCGCCAGGTCTACCAGGTCGGCACCAACGAGGTGGCGGCGCGCCACGCCGGCATCCGCTCGGCGCGCATCAAGCTCATCCTGTTCCTCGCCAGCGGCATCGTCGCCGCCATCGCCGGCATGATGACCGCCTCGCGCTTCGGCTCGGTACGCTACGACCTCGGCCAGGGCGGCGAACTGCAGATGGTGCTGATGGCCATGCTCGGCGGCACCTACATCTTCGGCGGCCGCGGCACGATCCTCGGCACCTTCCTCGCCGCCTGGCTGCTCGTCATCGTCTCGACCGGCATGATCGTCGCCAACGTGCTGCCGGCGGTGCAGCTCGTCGTGCTCGGCGTGCTGCTCATCGTCTCCATCATCGCCACGAATTTCATCTATTCCCGCACCCAGAGGTAGCGGGAGCACGCCGTGGAAACGGCACCCATAGGAGGAACGCAAGTGAGAAAGCTACTGCTAGCCGGCGTCGCGCTGAGCCTGGCCCTGGTGACGGGGGCGATCGCCGCCGACCCGATCAAGATGGTCTATATCGGCAAGAACACCGGCAACCCGTATTTCGACAGCATCAATGGCGGCTTCGAGGACGCCTGCAAGCAGCTCGGCTGCGAGTATGAGTTCGTCGCGCCCGCCACCGCCGAGGCGACGAGCCAGATCCCGTTCATCGAGGCGCAGATCCAGCGCGGCGTGAACGTCATCGCCATCGCCCCCAACAGCCCCGACGCCATGAACCAGGTGCTCGACGACGCCCGCGCCAAGGGCATCCTCGTGCTCGCGGTGAACGGCGACCTGGTCGGCAACGAGAGCCACCGCGACGCCAACATCCTGCCGGTCGACTTCACCAAGACCGGCCCGAACCAGGTCGAGCTCATGGGCTCCCTGATCGGCTACAAGGGCCAGATCGCCATCCTGTCGGCGACCACCGAGGCGCCCGACCAGAACACCTGGATCGCGGCGATGAAGAAGACCCTCGCCGAGGACCCCAAGTACAAGGACATGGAGCTGGTGGCCACCGTCTATGGCGACGACCAGCCCGAGAAGTCGACCACCGAGATGGAAGCGCTGCTCTCCAACTACCCCGACCTCGTGGGCGTGATCGCGCCGACGACGGTGGGCGTGGCGGCGGCGGCGCAGGTCGTGCAGCAGCGCGGCATCGCCGACAAGGTGCACGTCACCGGCCTCGGCCTGCCGAGCGAGATGCGCGACTTCATCAAGGACGGCACGGTCAAGGCCTTCCAGCTCTGGTCGCCGTACAATGAAGGCTGGCTCGCCGCCTACTTCGCCGACGGCGTGCTCAACGGCACGATCAAGAACGAAGTCGGCACCAAGTTCGACGTGCCGAACCTCGGCTCGATCACCATCGGCGACAAGAACGTGATGAACACCCAGGCGGAGCTCACCACCTTCAACGCCGACAATATCGACCAGTTCAACTTCTGATCAGGTTGAGCAAGCGGGGCGCCGGTGCAGGCCGCCGGCGCCCTTTCCTTTTACGAGCGGATTTGCCCCAGATGAACAGCTACGATCTCACCGGCCGCGTCGCCATCGTCACCGGCGCCGGCCAAGGCATCGGCCTCACGGTGGCCGAGCGCATGCTCGACAGCGGCGCCTCGGTGTCGGTGTGGGACATCGACCAGACGCTGCTCGACGCCCTCGAGGCCAGGCACGGCAAATCCGGCAAGCTGCAGACCGTCAACGCCAATATCGGCAAGCTCGACTCGGTCGAGGCGGCGACCAGGGCGGCGGTCGAAAAATTCGGCCGCATCGACATCCTGGTCAACAACGCCGCCATCGTCGGGCCCAACGCCAACACCTGG
>JBDHTK010000068.1:0-13091 GCA_039808625.1 Devosia sp.
CACCACGATGGGCAGTTCGGGCCTGAGCTTCTTGACCTTGGGCATGACCTCGAAGGCATTGCCGTCTGGCATGGCGACGTCGGTGATGAGCAGGTCGCCCTCGCCGCGGCTCACCCAGTTCCACATCGTCGAGAGGTTGCCCGTCGGGCGCACGTCGTAGCCGGCACGCGTCAGCGCCTGGTTGAGCACCATGCGGATGGCGGCGTCGTCGTCGGCGAGCAGGATCGTGTGGGTCATTGGGCGGCACTCCCCGCGCCGTCGATGTCGCGTGCGACCGGCAGCAGCACGCGGAAGCGCGTCCGTCCCGGCCGGCTGTCGCTGTCGATGACGCCGCCATGATCGCCGACGATCTTGGCGACCAGGGCGAGGCCGAGGCCCGAGCCGTTGGGCTTGGTGGTGATGAAGGGGTCGAACAGGATTTCCAGCAGGTCGGGCGGGATGCCCGGCCCGTTGTCCTCGATGACGATCTCGAGCGGCAGCGAGATGCGCTCGCTCACCCCCTGGACGGCGATGCGGATGCCGGGGCGGAACGCCGTGCTGATCCTGATTTCTGGTTTTGACGTTGATTCAATGGCTTCCGCTGCATTCTTCACAAGATTTAGGAACACCTGGATGAGTTGGTCGCGGTCGCCGCGCACCGGCGGCAGCGACGGGTCGTAGTCCTCGAAGAAGGCGACGTGCCGCGCCACGCCGCTCTGGGCAACGCGCTTCACGCGGTCGAGCACGACGTGGATGTTGACCGGCTCGCGCGCCACCGGTCGGTCGTCGCCGAGCACCGCCACCCGGTCGATCAGCGTCACGATGCGGTCGACCTCCTCGCGTACCAGTTGCGCCAGCGGCACTTCGTCGGGCGCCACCGACTGCTCGAGAAGCTGCGCAGCGCCGCGGATGCCCGAGAGCGGGTTCTTGATCTCATGCGCCAGCATGGCGGCAAGGCCGGTGACCGAACGGGCCGAGCCGCGGCTCACCAGCTGCCGGTCGATCTTGTCGGCCATGCTGCGCTCCTGCAGCAGCAGCGCCACGCGGGCATCGGCCTCCAGGATGGGGCTGGCGAAGACGTCGACGATGCGATCGTCGCCGGCATCGGCGAAGCGGGTGGAGTCGACGCGCACGCGGTATTCGGCCATCGGCGCGCGCCGCTCGGCCACCGCCTCGGCCAGCGCCAGGATGGGCGAGCCGAAGGCGATGAGGTCATCGAGGCGCTGGCGGCGCAGCACGCTCAGCGAGGCGCCGAAGAACGCCTCGGCGGCGGCATTGACGAAGACGATGGCGCGGCTTTCGTCGATGACGATGACCGGCTGCGTCAGCGCCTCGAGCACGGCCGTGCCAAGGGCCGCGCTCATGCCGCCTCCCGCAGCCCGGCGCCGAAAATCTCCTCAATCGCATCAAGGACTTCCGCAGGAGTCTGCGACTCGATCATGCGCAACCGCAGGGCCGGATCGACCACTCGCCCGGAGGCTTCGAGATACCAGTTGAGGTGTTTTCGCGCGGCACGCACGCCGACGGCCACGCCGTATTCGGACAGCACGCCCTCATAATGCTCGGCGACAATGGCGGCGAGATCGGGCCCGCGCGGCGTCTCCGGCACGGGCGCACCGGCCAGCGCCGCTCCCACCTGCCCTACCCGCCACGGCTGTCCTTGCGCGCCGCGCCCGATCATCACCGCGGCCGCGCCGGACTCGGCGAGCGCCAGCCGCGCCGTGGCGAGGTCGGTGATGTCGCCATTCACCACCACCGGCACGTCGACGGCCTCGACGACGGCGCGGACGGGCGCCCAGCGCGCCGCCCCCTTGTAGAATTGCTGGCGGGTGCGCCCGTGCACGGTGACCATCCGCGCCCCGGCGCCCACCGCGCGCCGCGCGATCTCGGGCGCGTTGAGGCTGGCATCGTCCCAGCCGAGCCGCATCTTCACCGTCACCGGCAAAGAGGTGGCGCCCGCGACGGCCGCGACCAGCGCCTCGGCCAGGTCGGGCACGCGCATCAGCGCCGAGCCGGCATAGCCGTTGGTGACGCGCTTGGCGGGACAGCCGAAATTGATATCGAGCACGTCGGCGCCGGCGTCCTCGGCAATGCGGGCGGCCTCGGCCATCCAGCCCGCCTCACAGCCGGCAAGCTGCACCATGTGTGGCAGCCCCGGTGCCGCAGCCATCCTGCGCACCATGTCGCGATGGCCGGTGGTCAGCGCGCCGCTGGCGATCATCTCGGAGACGACGAGGCCGGCGCCGTAGCGCGCCGCCAGCCGGCGCATCGGCCGGTCGGTGATGCCGGCCATGGGCGCCAGGAAGGCGCGGCCGTGGATCGTCCGGTCGCCCAGCCGCAACGCGGGCAGTTGCTCTTGTTTTGCGCAGTTTTCCAAAGTGCGCGGACAATAGTCAGATTTGCCCGGCGCGCAACGGCAAAGCCGCTTGTCGCCGGCACGCCCCCCGGCTAGAGCGATGCCATGCCGTCGCACCACACCATCGCCGTCATCGTCGTCGCCGCGGGTACGGGCGCGCGCATGGGCGGGCTGCCCAAGCAGTACCGGCCGCTTGCCGGCACGCCGGTGCTGGCGCGCGCGCTCGATGCCTTCCTCGGCCGCGACGACATCGCCTTCGTGCTGCCGGTGGTGAACCCGGCGCATATGGAGGCCTACGCGGCGCTCGCCCTCGGCTCGCAGAAACTGCTGCCCGCCGAGGGCGGCGCGGCGACGCGGCAGGGCTCGGTGCTGGCCGGCCTCGAGGCCTTGGCGCCCAAAAAACCCGATCTCGTGCTGATCCACGACGCGGCGCGGCCGCTGGTCGACGCGGCGACGATCGACGGCGTCATCGCTGCGCTGGGCGAGGCCGCCCTGCCCGTGCTGCCGGTCACCGACACGATCAAGCGCTCAAAAGACGGCCGTACCGTCGACGGCACGGAAGACCGGCGCCAGCTCTTTGCCGCGCAGACGCCACAGGGCTTTGCCTTCGCGCCGCTGCTGGAGGCGCATCGGCGCGCCGCCAGCGAGCCGGTGGAGTTCACCGACGACGCCGCCATCGCCGAATGGGCAGGCATTCCGGTCGCGCTCACCGCCGGGTCGAGCCGCAACATCAAGCTCACCCACCCCGAGGATTTTGCCCGCGCCGAGCGCCTGCTGCTGGGAGAAAGTGTCATGGAAACCCGCACCGGCATCGGCTTCGACGTGCATGCCTTCGCGCCGGGCGAGGCCGTCTGGCTCGGCGGCGTGCGCATCCCGCACACGGCGAAGCTCGACGGCCATTCGGACGCCGACGCCCCGCTCCACGCCCTCGCCGACGCGCTCTACGGCGCCCTGGGCGAAGGCGACATCGGCAGCTTCTTTCCGCCCGCCGACCCGCAATGGAAGGGCGCGGCCTCGACCATCTTCCTCGCCCATGCGGCGGGGCTGGTCACCGAGCGCGGCGGCCGCATCGTCAATCTCGACATCACGATCATCGCCGAGGCGCCCAGGATCGGACCGCACGTGCCGACAATGAAGGCCGTCATCGCCGAGACGTGCGGCATCGCGCCGGGGCGCATCGCCATCAAGGCGACGACCAGCGAGCGCCTGGGGTTCGTGGGGCGCGGCGAAGGCATCACGGCGCTCGCCACCGCCACCGTCGAGCTGCCGCGGGAGGAGCTGTGATGCAGCAGCAGCCGGACATGGAAGCCCTTGCCGCGGCGGTCGTCGCCGCCCTCAAGGCCGAGAACCTCACCATCGCCACGGCCGAGAGCTGCACGGGCGGGCTGATCGCCGGTGCCCTCACCGCCATCGCCGGGTCGTCCGACGTGGTCTATGGCGGCTTCGTCACCTACGCCAACGAGGCCAAGATCGCGATGGTCGGCGTACCCTACGGGCTGCTGCGCGCGCATGGCGCCGTCTCGAAGGAGGTGGCGGTGGCGATGGCCGAGGGCGCGCTGGCGGCCGCCGGCACGCATGTCGCCATCGCCGTGACCGGCATCGCCGGTCCCGGCGGCGGCAGCGCCGAAAAGCCGGTGGGCCTCGTCCACTTCGCCTATGCCGATGGCGAGCGGACGCTGCACGTGGCCAGGCGCTTCGGCGACATCGGCCGGCAGGAAGTGCGGGCCGCCTCGGTCCGCGCCGCGCTCGAACTGGTGCGCAAGGGGCTGCGCGGCTAGCGCAGGCCGTAGCGCCGGGGCTGCGGCGTGTGGAGGTCGCGCGCCAGGAGGATGGTGACCTCGAAGGCCACGACGCCGTCGAGATAGGTCGGGTAGGTCCCCACCGTCTCGATCGACGCAAAGCTCGGCTCGAGTACGCGGCGCACCGCGTCCATCTCCCCCGGCGGCACCGGCACGAGCGCGTCCTGGCCGAGATGGTCGGCCGGACGCGCAAGGAAGGCGAAGCCGCGCGGGTCGTTGCCGAGCGCCACCACCGGCCGGCGCATCGTCTCCGCAAACTTGGCGGTGTCGCGCCAGTTCATGGCGGCAAGGAAGGTATTGGGCCGCTCGACGAGGCCCTCGGCTTCGAGCGCCTGGCGCACGCCGGTCCATTGCACGCTTTCGGCGGTCAGCACCTCGATGCCGCGAATGCCCGCGAACAGGCGGTGGGCGTCGACGAAAAGCAGCGCCGTCACTGCGAAGGCCAGGATCGTCGCCGCCGACAGACCCGCCATCAGCCAGCCGGCGACGCGGCCGGCATGGCTCATGAGCCGGCCCAGCAGCGGAAAGAGGAAGAGCCAGCCGGCCATCGACCAATGCGGCTGCCCCGTCGGCCCGAACAGCGGCTGCAGGTTGAAGAGCAGCACCATCGGCAGGCCGAGACAGAGGAAGAACGCCGTGCCCGGCGCCCTCGCCCGCACCGCCGCAATGGCGGCGACGATCATGCCGATGAAGCTCCAAGGCAGCAGATAGGCCGCCTCGCGCAGCAGCAGCCCGAGCCAGCGCCCCATGTTCCCGGCGCCGGCGCCGCCGCCGCGCCCAAGCTGGAAGGCGAACGACGCCCAGTCGTTCTGCGCGTTCCAGACGAGCACCGGCGAGAAGACGGCGATGGCCAGCAGCGCCGCCACATAGGGCTGCGGCCGCGCCAGCCAATGCCGGTGGCGTGGGGCAAACAGCAGCAGGAAAGCGCCGAGCAGGGTCAGCACCGCCTGGTATTTCGACAGCAGCGCCAGCCCGATGAAGAGCCCCGCCAGGAGCCAGGCCCGCCAGCGCGGCCCCTCGCCCTCCGCCAGCGCGTCGGCAAGCTGGAGGGCGGCGAGCAGCAGGAACAGCATCAGCGGCCCGTCGGGCATCACCCAGCCGCCGCCCGAGGCGAAGAAGAACGGCGCGGCGGCATAGAGGCCCGCCGCCCACAGCCCCGCCCGCGCCCCGAAGAAGCGCGCGGTCAGCACGTAGAGCGCCCAGATCGCACCGGTCGCCATGATGACGAAGGGCAGCCGCATCGCGAGCGGCGTGACCTCGGGCCCGAACAGCGCCTGCACCAGCGTCGACAGCCAGAAGCTCAGCGGCGGATGGTCGAAGAAGGAAAGCTGCCACGGCCCGGTGACGGCGAGCGTATAGGCTTCGTCCTGCCCCAGGGCGAGGCGCCAGGCGAGCAGCAGGTGGAGCCCCGTCGCGACCGCCAGCAGCAGCGGCAGGTCGCGGCGCGCGGCGGCGCCGTCCGGCGGGGTCATGCGCCGTATCTCCGGTCCGCTTCCTCGACGAAGGCGTCCATGATCTCGTCCTGCTTGGCGGCAAAGGCCGGCTCGGCGACGGCGGCGAGCAGCGGATTGGCGATGTGGAACGAGATGTCGAAGCGCACCCGCGTGCCCGCCCCCTCCGGCACGAAGCGCCATTTGCTGTCGAGATGCGAGAACGGCCCGTCCACGGCCCGCGCGGTGATGGTGTGCGCCTCAGGGTCGGCCTCGACGCGGCTGGTATAGGCCTGCGTCACCGGCCCGAAGCCGATGGTCATGCGCGCATATCTGACGTCGCTCACCGCGCCGCTGTCGCGCTTCACCCGCATGTCGCGGCAATTGGGCAGGAAGCGCGGATAGTCCTCGAGGCTGTTGACGAGAGCGTACATGCGCTCGGGCGGATACGGCACGTGCCGCTCGAGGCTCAACTCAGGCATGCCTGGCGAGGCGCGCGGCCTTGAGCGCCGCGAAATCCTCGCCGGCGTGGTGCGAGGAGCGGGTCAGCGGGCTGGCTGAAACGAGCAGGAACCCCTTGGTACGCGCCACCGTGGCGTAGGAGGTGAACTCCTCGGGCGGCACGAAGCGGATCACCGGATGGTGCTTGCGCGAGGGTTGCAGATACTGCCCGATGGTGAGGAAATCGACGTCGGCGGAGCGCAGGTCGTCCATCAGTTGCAGGACTTCGTTGCGCTCCTCGCCCAGCCCGACCATGATGCCGGACTTGGTGAACATCGTCGGGTCGAGCTCCTTCACCCGCTGCAGCAGGCGGATGGAGTGGAAGTAGCGCGCGCCCGGCCGCACCTTGAGATAGTTCGACGGCACCGTCTCGAGGTTGTGGTTGAAGACATCGGGCCTGGCCGCCACGACGACCTCCAGCGCCCCCTCCTTGCGCAGGAAGTCGGGCGTCAACACCTCGATGGTCGTCTGCGGCGTGCGGGCGCGGATGGCGCCGATCACCCTGGCGAAATGGCCCGCGCCGCCATCGGGCAGGTCGTCGCGATCGACGGACGTGATGACGACGTGATGGAGCCCGAGTTTTTCGACGGCATTGGCGACATTGTCCGGCTCGGCCGGATCGAGCGGCGTCGGGATGCCGGTCGCCACGTTGCAGAAGGCGCAGGCGCGGGTGCAGATCTCGCCCATGATCATCATGGTCGCGTGCTTCTTGCTCCAGCACTCGCCGATATTGGGGCAGCCGGCCTCCTCGCACACGGTGACGAGATTGTTCTCGCGCACGATGCGCTGCGTCTCCTGGTAGACCGGCGAGCCCGGCGCCCGGACGCGGATCCAGTCGGGCTTGCGCAGCACCGGCATGTCCGGCCGGTGTGCCTTTTCCGGGTGCCGCACGCGGCCTTCGAGGAGAGTGACCACTTGGAGTTCCCTAGCCGGCGATGAGCCGGGCGACGATGACGACGATGATCGCCCCGACCGTCGAGGTGACGATCTGGCTCACCCAGACGTTGCGGATCGGCAGGCTGATGTTGAGCGCCGTGAACAGATAGCCGCCGACGAAGGCGCCGAGCACGCCGGAAATCAGATAGGTCAGGAGCCCGCCGCCCCCGACGATCAGGCTCGCGAGCCAGCCGGCCACGAGGCCGATGACCAGGAACACCAGGACATTGCGCATCGTTTCGTCACGCATCACTTCGCCTCCGCTCTGGCGCTCGGGAACATGCATCGGCCCGCCCTCTCAACTTGCACGCGAGTCATATCGAAAGCCGCCGGCGCGGTTACAAGACAAATCAGCGCGCCTACCTCGCCACCAGCCGGGCCACGAGGATGACGATGATGGCGCCGATCACCGCCGTCACGAGATCGTTCACCCAGGCATTGCCGATGGGCAGCGTGACATTGGCGAGCTTCAGCACATAGCCGCCCACCAGGGCGCCGATGACGCCGACGATGAGGTTGCGCAACAGCCCGCCGCCGCCCAGGACGAGGCTGGCGATCCAGCCGGCGACGAGGCCGGTCAGCAGGAAGATCAGTAGCGACTGGATTTCGGGAGACATGGAGCCCTCCTAGATGTTGAGCGCCCGGCCATAGGCGTCCAGCACGCTCTCCTTCATCATTTCAGAGAGCGTGGGATGCGGGAAGATGGTGTGCATCAGCTCCTGCTCGGTCGTTTCGAGGTTCATGGCGACCACGAACCCCTCGATCAGCTCGGTGACTTCCGCGCCCACCATATGGGCGCCGAGCAGCTCGCCGGTCTTGGCGTCGAAGATGGTCTTCACCAGCCCGTCCGGCTCGCCCAGCGCAATGGCCTTGCCGTTGCCGATGAAGGGGAAGCGGCCGACCTTGATCTCGCGGCCCAGCTCCTTCGCCTTGGCCTCGGTGAGGCCGACGCTCGCCACCTGCGGCTCGCAATAGGTGCAGCCGGGAATCTTGCGCTTGTCGAGGCCGTGCACCTTGAGCCCAGCGATCGTCTCGACCACGATCACCGCCTCGTGCTCGGCCTTGTGCGCCAGCATGGGCGGGCCGGCCACGTCGCCGATGGCCCAGACGCCCGGCACGTTGGTGCGGCCGTGATCGTCGACGACGATGGCGCCGCGCTCGACCTTCACGCCCACCGTCTCGAGCCCGATATTCTCGGTGTTGCACTGCACGCCCACCGCCGAGATCAGCTTTTCGCCGGCGACCTTCTGCGTCGACCCGTCCTTGAGCTCGACATGGGCGACGACGCCGTCCTTGGTCTTTTCGACCTTGGCCACCTTGGCTTCGGTCATGAACTTGATGCCGCGCTTCTCGAAACGCTTCTTCACCTGCGCGGCGATCTCGGCGTCCTCGACCGGCAGGATCTGCGGCAGCAGCTCGATGATCGTCACCTCGGCGCCGAGCGAGCGGTAGAACGAGGCGAACTCCATGCCGATGGCGCCCGAGCCCATCACCACCAGCGATTTCGGCATCGCCTTGGGCGACATGGCCTCGAAATAGGTCCAGATGCGGTCGCCGTCCGGCTCGATGCCGGGCAGCACGCGCGGCCGCGCACCGGTCGCGACGATGATGTTCCTGGCCGTGTAGGTCCCTGCCCCCAGCGCATTCTTGGGCGGCGGCACCTGCGGTTCCATGATCTTCTTCCTGGTCGGCGCCACCTTGACGGTATTGGCGGCGGTCAGCACCGCCTCGCCCCAGATGATGTCGACCTTGTTCTTCTTCATGAGGAACTGCACGCCGGTGTTCATCTGCGCCGCGATCTGGCGGCTGCGCTTGATGACGCCGTCGATGTCGAAGCCGATTTTCTCGGCCGTGAGCCCATAATCCTTGGCGTGCGTCATGTGGCCGTAGATTTCCGCCGAGCGCAGCAGGGCCTTGGTCGGGATGCACCCCCAGTTGGAGCAGATGCCGGCCATGTGCTCGCGCTCGACGACGGCCGTCTTCAGCCCGAGCTGCGCCGCGCGGATGGCCGCGACGTAGCCGCCGGGGCCGCCGCCGATGACGATGAGATCGTAAGAGTCGGCCAAGCGGGCCTCCTAGAGTTCCAGAATGGACGTGACCAGCGGAGCGAGTGCCACGCCGATCGCGCGCGTGTTCTGCGCGTCGAGATGCACGCCGTCCGCCGGGTCGGCCGCCGCGACGCTGCCGGCGTCGAAGAAATGCACGCCGCGCTCGCGCGCCTGGCGTTCATATGTGGCGGCGAAGCGCTGCGACTCCGCGATGAGCGCCGGCCCGCCGAAGTGCTCCAGCATGTCGGTGTTCTGTGTCGGCACCAGTGGCGGCGGCGCCATCAGCAGGATCTGCGGCTGCGCCTCGCCCTTCTGCGCGAAGTGCCCGCGCGTGATCTCGATCAGCCGTCCCGCGCCGCGCGCCGCCTCGTGCACCGTGCGGCCGAGGAATGGCTTCAAGTCGTTGGTGCCCAGCATGACGATGAGGAGGTCGAACGGCGCGTGCGAGGTGAGCAGGGTCGGCAGGATGCGGGCGCCGTTGCGGTCGGCGTCGGCGATCCAGTCGTCATGGATCGTGGTACGCCCGCCGAGGCCCTCGGCGATCACCCGAACCTTGCCGGCGAGCGCCGCCTCGAGCGCCCCCGGCCAGCGATCCTCATAGGCGTGGCGCGGCGCGCCGGCGATCGGGTTGGCGCCGTAGGTCAGGCTGTCGCCGTAGCACAGGATGGTCTTCATGCGAGCATCATCACCGGGGTTTCGATCAGCACCTTGAAGGCGGCGAGGAGTTCGGCGCCGAGGGCGCCGTCCACGGCGCGGTGGTCGCAGCTCAGCGTCACCGTCATGAACTGGCCGGTCTTGACCTGACCGTTGTCGGCATAGACGCGCTCCTCGCCGGCGCCCACCGCGAGGATGGTGCCGTGCGGCGGGTTGATGACGGCGCCGAAATGCTTGATGCCGTACATGCCAAGGTTGCTCACCGCCGAGGTGCCGCCCTGATATTCGTGCGGCGCGAGGCGGCGGTTGCGGGCCCGCCCGGCGAGGTCCTTCACCTCCTCGGAGATCTGGCGCAGCGACTTGCTCTCGGCCGCCCGCACCACCGGCGTGAACAATCCGCCCGGTACCGCCACGGCGACGCCGATGTCGGAATGTTTGTGGTAGAGGATCGAATCCACTGCCCAGGTCGCGTTCGCCGTCGGCACCTGCTGGAGGGCGGCGGCCCACGCCTTGATGACGAAATCGTTGACCGAGAGCTTGTAGCCCGGCTTGCCGTCCTTGCCCTTGGGCGCGGCGCCGTTGATCTGCTCGCGCGCCGCCAGCATGGCGTCGATGCGGCAGTCGAGCGTCAGGTAGAAATGCGGCACCGTCTGCTTGGCCTCGGTGAGCCGCGCCGCGACGACCTTGCGCATGCCGTCATTGGGCACGACCTCGTAGCTGCCCTCGTCGTAGAGCGCCATCACCTGCTGCTTGGTCATGCCGCCCGCCAGCGCCGCGCCGGCGGCCGGTGCGGCCGCGGGCGCCGCCTTGAGCGGCGTCTTGCCCGACTTTGCCGCCTCGACGTCGGCCCGCACCACCCGGCCATGCGGACCGGAGCCTGTGATCGCCGCGACGTCGATGCCGGCTTCCTTCGCCAGCCGCCGCGCCAGCGGCGAGGCGAAGACGCGCGCGCCACTGGCCGGCGCCGGCGCCGCCGGCTTGGGCGTCGGGGGGATGGCGGCGGTGCCGGTGACGGCCGGCTCGGCCGCTTTCGGCGGCGGGGGCGCGGCCGCCGGCTTGGGTGCCGCAGCGGCCGGCGCGGCGGCGATGGCGTCGGCGCTCTCGCCCTCGGTGAGGATCACCGCGATCACGGCGTTGACCTTCACATTGTCCGTGCCTTCCGGCACGACGATCTTGCCGATTTTCCCCTCGTCAACGGCCTCGACCTCCATCGTCGCCTTGTCGGTCTCGATCTCGGCGATGACGTCGCCGGCGGCGACGCGGTCGCCTTCCTTGACGTGCCACTTGGCGAGCTTGCCCTCTTCCATCGTGGGCGAGAGCGCCGGCATGGTGATGTTGATGCTCATGGCGTCAGCTCCGGTAGGTCACGGCGTTCACCGCCGCGACGACCTCGTCGACGCTCGGCAGGGCCAGCTTCTCGAGATTGGCGGCATAGGGCATGGGCACGTCCTTGCCGGTGACGCGCGTCGGCGGGGCGTCGAGATAGTCGAAGGCCTCGGCCACGACCCGCGCGGCGAGCTCGGCGCCGATGCCGCCCTGCGGCCAACCCTCCTCCACCGTCACCAGCCGGCCGGTCTTCCTGACGCTTTCGATCACCGTCACCGCGTCGAGCGGGCGCAGCGTGCGCAGGTCGATGAGTTCGACATCGACGCCGGCCGCGACCAGCTTCTCGGTCGCCTGCGTGGCATAGCGCATGCCCATCGAGAAGCTGACGACGGTCACGTCCTTGCCCGGCCGGGCGATGCGCGCCTTGCCGATGGGCAGCACATAGTCGTCGACCTTGGGCACCAGGCCGGTCGAACCGTAGAGAATCTCGTTCTCGAGGAAGACGACGGGCGTGTTGGAGCGGATGGCGGCCTTGAGCAGGCCCTTGGCGTCGGCGGCGCTGAACGGCGCGATGACGTAGAGGCCGGGGACGTGGCTGTACCATGCCGAATAGTCCTGGCTATGCTGGGCACCGACGCGCGCCGCGGCGCCGTTCGGGCCGCGGAAGACGATGGGCGCCGTCACCTGCCCACCCGACATGTAGAGCTGCTTGGCGGCCGAGTTGATGACCTGGTCGATCGCCTGCATGGCGAAATTCCACGTCATGAACTCGACGATGGGCCTCAGGCCCGCGAAGGCCGCACCGACGCCGATGCCGGCGAAGCCGTGCTCGGTGATCGGCGTGTCGATGACGCGCTGCGCCCCGAACTCCTGCAACAGGCCCTGCGTCACCTTGTAGGCGCCCTGGTACTCGGCGACCTCCTCGCCCATGATGAAGACGTTGGCGTCGCGGCGCATCTCCTCGGCCATCGCCTCGTTGAGCGCCTGGCGCACGGTCATCTCGACCATCTCGACGCCCTCGGGCAGGTCGGGGTCGGCCGCTGCCTCGAACTGCGGCGCCGCCGGCGCGGCGGCAGCGGCGGGCGCGGCCTCGGCGGCCTTCTCCGCCGGCACGACCGGCGCCTCGGCCGGCTCGGGTGCCGTCTGCGCCACCGGCGCGGGCGCCGGGGCGCTCTCGCCCTCCGCGAGGATCACGGCGATGGGGGTGTTGACCTTCACGCCCTCGGTGCCCTCGGCCACCAGCAACTGGTCGACCTTGCCGCTGTCGACGCTCTCGACCTCCATCGTCGCCTTGTCGGTCTCGATCTCGGCCAGCACGTCGCCCGGATTGACGGTGTCGCCCACCTTCACGAGCCATTTCGACAGCTTGCCCTCTTCCATCGTCGGCGAGAGCGCGGGCATCAGGATGTTAGGCATGGTTTGCTCCGCAAACGGGCGATCGGCCGGCCGCGCCGGGTGCCGAACCGAGAGGTTTCATGACATGGCCCTGCGCCACGCGAGCAGCGCGACGAGCGCCAGAAGGGCGAGAACGAGCAGCACGCGCAACGCCCGCAGCCAGGGCGGGAAGCGGCCGCCGGCCTGCGCTTCCGCCTCGGCCAGCGCGCGGCGCGTCTGCGGCCAGTCCTCGATGATGGCGAGGAGTCGCCGGCCGGCCCGCAGCATCGTCGTGCCGGTGTGCCAGAAGAACCAGACGAAGAGCGCGGCGACGCCCAGCCCGAGCGCCCATGCCGACCAGTCCGGCATGCTGCTCATGGCTCAGCTCCATGTCCCGCCGCTTGCCCGCCGTGCCCGGCATGCTCACGCCTCCGCGTAGATGTCGGTCCACAGTTCCGCCGCTGCCGGCTCGGCATCGGCGGTGGCGAAATCGGCCGCCTCGGTGACCAGCGCGCGCACCTCGGTCTCGATCTGCTTCAGCGTGTCCTCGCTGCCGTAGCGCCTTTCCAGAATGCGGTTCTTGACCTGCTCGATCGGGTCGCGCTCGGCGCGCATCGTCGTCACTTCGTCCTTGGAACGGTATTTCGCCGGATCGGACATGGAGTGGCCGCGATAGCGATACGTCATC
>JBDHTK010000069.1:0-13011 GCA_039808625.1 Devosia sp.
GGATCGGGATGGGCGGAGGCCTTGCCCGCCGCCGTCAACGGCGTGCTGCTCGCCCCACACGACCCGCTGGCGACAGGGGTACTGCTGATGCTGCTCGGTCAGGCGAGGCAGGCTGACCTCATGGCGGCAGCGCTCGGGCATTTCGCGGCGAACGACCTGCACCCCTCCCTGCGAAGACTCTTCACGGCCCTCCTGCTGCAAATGCAAGGTGACGCCGCAGGCGCGCTGCGGGAGGTGGAGGCGCATCTGCGACTGCCTCCCTCACGTCCCGATGTCCAAGCGATCACCCTGCCCATAGCCGCGGTCATCAAAGCCGAGAGCCTAGACAAGCTCGGGCGATACAAAGACGCCTATGCCGCCTATGTAGCGCTTAACGCTTTCGATCACGGCCAGAGGATTCCGCTCGACGCCTACGCCAAGGAGATCCTCGCCTATGTGGACATGCCGACGGCCGAGTTGCCGCCGGATCCACGCGCTGTCAATCACTTCGACATGCTGGGCTTTCCCCGTTCGGGCACAACGCTGCTCGAGAACGCGCTGGCTGCGCATCCGCGTATCGAGACCTTCGAGGAGGTGTCGTCGATAGCTGCCGTGCGTCGCTATCTGGGCTCTGCGCTACCGGCAAACGCCTCTCCCGAGCTGGTGCGCGACGTGTTCATCGAGGCACGCGAACGCTATTACATCGAGCTCGACATGGTACGGCGGAAGGCGGGGGCGGACATCTTCGTCGACAAGCTGCCCATCCGCTCGTCGGAGGCGAAGTTCCTCGTCAAGCTCTTCCCCGACAAGCGCTACATCTTCTCGATCCGGCATCCGTTCGACGTCGTGCTCAGCGCCTTCAAGCAGCATTTCGCGCCCAACTTCGCGATGGAGCATTTCCGGCGCATGGACACGGCGATCCGCATGTACGACTTCGCCATGTCGCAGTGGTTCAGCGTGTTCTCGATGGACGATCCACGCGTGCACTATGTACGCTACGACGAACTGGTCACCGATTTCGAGCCGACCATCCGCGCCGCCCTCGCCTTCCTCGGTGCCGAGTGGGACCCGCGCGTGCTCGACTTCGCCAGCGCGGCACAGACACGCGCCGCGCGCACGCCGAGCTACCAGAAGGTGCGGCAGGGCCTCTCCATCGGCGTGCAGTCGTCGTGGCGCAACTACGACTTCCTGTTCACCGGCGCCGAGGCCAAGCCGCTGCGCAAATGGGCCGAGTTCTTCGGCTACGAGACGCGCTAGGACGGCGTTCCGGCCGTCCACGCGGTCTCGCCGCCGATGAGGGTGCCGCGCATGGCAAGGTCGTCGCCCAGGTGCACAAGGTCGGCGCGCAGCCCGGGCGCGATGCGGCCGCGCTCGCCGGCGACGCCGAGCGCCTCGGCGGGGTAGAGCGAGGCCATGCGCAGCGCCTCGTCGAGCGCCAGCCCGAGCGTGCGGTGCATGTAGGTCACCGCGTCGATCATGGTGAGGTCGGCGCCGGCGAGCGTGCCGTCGGCGAGGCGCAGCGCGCCGTCCTTGCGGTACACGGTGCGGCCGGTCAATTCGAACGTCGCTGCATCGGTGCCGGTCGGCGCCATCGCGTCGGTGACGAGGAAGATGCGGCCCGGCCCCTGCTTGGCGCGCAGCGCGATGCCGATGCTGGTCGGGTTGACGTGGATGCCGTCGGCGATGAGGCCGGCGCTGAGGCGGCCCAGGTCGAGCGCCGCGCCGACGACGCCGGGCTCGCGGTTGCCCATCTGGCTTTGCGCGTTGAACAGGTGCGTGACCATCGTCGCCCCCGCCTCGGCGGCGGCGCGCACGGCCGCGTAGGAGGCGTCGGAATGGCCGATGGAGACGACGATGCCGGCCTCGGCGAGGCGGGTGATCTGGTTGGGCGTCACCGTCTCGGCGGCGACGGTGGAGATGAGGTGCGGCAGGCGGCGGCGCGCCTCGATCAGCGCCACGAGGTCAGCCTCGTCCATCGGCCGGATCAGCGCCGGATCGTGCGCGCCCTTGCGGGCGAGGCTCAGATGCGGGCCTTCGAGGTGCAGGCCGAGAAAGCCAGGCACCTTCGCACGCGCCGCCTCGGCGCCGGCGGCGACGGCCGCCGCGTTCACCTCGCGCGTGTCGGTGATGAGCGTCGGCAGGCACGCCGTGGTGCCGTAGCGCGCATAGTTGGCGCAGATGGTGCGGATGGCGGCGAGCGTTGGCGCGTGGTTGAGCTGCACGCCGCCGCCGCCATTGACCTGCAGGTCGATGAAGCCGGGCGCGAGGAGGCCGCCGCCCATCGGCACGCGCTGCGCGTCGGTGGGCGAGTCGGCGGCGATGATGCCTTCGATGCGCTCGCCGTTGACGACGAGCGCCGCATTGTCCCACCACTTCTCGCCGTCGAAGATGCGGGCGCCGGTATAGGCAGTGCGGGTCATAGCGTCTCCGTGACCTTCTTGAGGTGGGGCGGGTTGTCGGGGTCGAGGCCACGGGCCCGCGACAGCATTTCGACGAAGCCGTAGAAGCTGACGACGAGCGCCAGCGCATCGGTCATCGGGTGGCCGGTGGCGACGAAGGGCAGCCGCGCGGCGGCGGTCGCGCGGTCGGCGGTGACGAAGGCGACGGCGCCCTGCCCGGCCAGGCGGTCGGCCATGTCGATGACGGCGTTCTCGGCGGCATCGCGGGCGGCGAGCGCCAGCACCGGAAAGCCGGCCTCGACGATGCGCGCCGGCCCGTGCAGCACCTCGGCGGCGCTGTAGGCCTCGGCGTGGATGCCGCAGGTTTCCTTGAACTTCAGCGCCGCCTCGGCGGCGATGGCGAGCGCGGGGCCGCGGCCGAGGACATAGAGCGAACGTGCGCCCGTGAGCGTGGGCAGCAGCGCCGACCAATCGGCCGCCGCGGCGCGCGCGAACTGCCCGGGCAGGCGATCGAGGGCGGCGAGCAGGTCCTGGTCGCCGACCCAGTGGCCGAGGATGGCGAGGCCGGCGACGACCGAGCTGACGAAGCTCTTGGTGGCGGCGACCGACTGCTCCCTGCCGGCGGCGAGATCGACGGCGATGTCGGCGGCGGCGGCGAGCGGCGTGCCGGGCGTGTTGGTGAGCGCAATGGTGAGGGCGCCGTTGCGCCGCGCCGATTGCGCCAGCGCCACGATGTCGGGGCTCTTGCCCGATTGCGAGATGGTGATGGCGGCGGCGTGCGCGAATTTCAGCTCGCGCCCGTAGATCGACATGATCGAGGGGCCGATGGAGGCCACCGGCACGCCGGCGCCCAGCTCGATGGCGTATTTGAGGAACGAGGCGGCGTGGTCGGACGAGCCGCGCGCGATGGTCGCCACCAGCGCCGGGGAGAGCTCCCTGAGCCGCGCCCCGGCAGCGGCGAGGCTCGCGCCCGAGCCATCCAGCAGGCGGCGCGTAGCGTCGGGAATCTCGTCGACTTCCCTGCGCATATGGGTGATTCCGGCAGCCATCAGCGAACTCCTCGCGCCTCGCCGAGCCTGAGCTCGGCGACAAAATCATAGGTATCGCCCCGGTAGATCGAGCGGGTGAACTCAACCACCCGCCCCGTGGCGAGGTAGGAGATGCGTTCGATATGCAGGCTCGCCACGCCCGGCGCAACCTCGAGCAGCGCCGCGTCGTCGGCGCCGAGGCCGGCCGCGCGGATGCGTTGGACGGCGCGCACCGGCCGGTGGCCGTCGCGCTCGAGATGGGCGTAGAGCGAGCTGTCGACCGCCTCGGGGTCGGGCAGCAGCTCGGCCGAGAGCGCGGCCCGCTCGATGGCGAGCGGCGTGTCGCCGGTGAGGCGCAGGCGCGCGACGCGGGCGACGCTGTCGGTGGCGCCGAGGCCGAGCGCCAGCATTTCCTCGGGCGAAGGCGCATAGAGGCCGCGGTCGAGCCAGCGGGCGCGCACCAGCATGCCGCGGCGCGCCATGTCCTCGGTGAAGGAGGTGAGCCGCGACAGCGACTGCTCGACCCGCTCGGGAGGCGCCGCGACATAGGTGCCGGAGCCGTGACGCTGCACCAGCAGCCCCTCGCGCACCAGATGCTGCACCGCCTTGCGCACGGTGACGCGCGACATCGCCATGCGGCTCGCGAGATCGCGCTCGGAAGGCAGCGCCTCGCCGGGCCGGATGGCGCCGCGCCGCACGGCATCCTCGATCCAGCGCTTGAGCTTCAGATAGAGCGGGCCGCTCTGCGCGCGGGCACTCGATTCGGCGCCGAACAGGATGTCGGCCACGTCAGCCATGAAGGAGTCTCCGCCGCGAACCGGTCGACAATACCAATATCATACCAGTTGGCGCAAGAGAGGCCGGCGCAGGCCCCCTGCCCGCCGCGCCGCGCGGGCGTGACGGGCGAAGACGCCGCCGCAGCGGCGGGCGCGGCGGTCGTTACGCTTTTGCGCCGGGCCCCGCCGATCAGGCGGTCCAGCCGCCGTCGATGATGTGCACCTGGCCTGTGGTGTAGGTCGCGGTGGCGAGATAGAGCGCGAGGTCGGCGATCTCCTCGGGGCGGCCGATGCGGCCGATGGGCTGGCGGGCGATGAAGGCTTTTCGCGCGCCTTCGAAATCGCCGGTGGCGCGCCAGCGCTCGTGCAGCGACGGGCTTTCGACGGTGCCGGGGGCGATGGCGTTGACGCGGATGCCCTTGTCGGTGAAATCGGCGGCGATGGCCTTGGTGAGGCCGATGACGGCGGCCTTGGAGATGGAATAGGCGGCGCGGTTGGGCACCGCCGTCACCGACGAGGCGACCGTCGACATGTTGATGATGCAGCCGTCGCCATGCGCCACCATCGCCGGCAGGAACGCCTTCACCATGCGCACCTGGGCGAGGACGTTGAGGTTGAGGGCGAAGTCGAGGTCGGCGTCGGTCATCTCGAGCACGGTGCCGCTATGCACCACGCCGGCGCAGTTGAAGAGCACGTCGACGCGGCCGATCTCGGCGGCGGCGGCCTTCACCGCTTCGCCGTCGAGCACGTCGAGGCGGCGCGTGGTGACACCCGCGACACCTTGGAGGTCGGCCAGCCGCTCGGTGTTGATGTCGGTGGCGATGACGCGCGCACCGGCGCGCGCGAACGCCTCCGCGGTGGCCCGGCCGATGCCCTGCGCGGCCGCGGTGATGATCGCCAGCTTGCCCTCGAGACTGCCCATGAATGGTTCCTTCACCAATGATCCGGCGCCTAGCTACAGCGCAGGCCGGACGGGAGCAAGGCCGACAAACGACGAAGCGGTACAGGTGGGCGCGGCGGCGCCGGCTCAGCCGGGCGGAAGGCGCGGGCGCACATAGGTGTTGAACACGCCATGCGCCGCGTAATGGACGAAATACCAGGCCGAGCGCACGAGGCCGAGCTTTTCGACGTCGTGATAGAGGGCCCAGGTATAGCGCGCCGCCGAGAGCTTGTTGGCCGACACCGAGTTGGCATGGACGCGGTAGAGCGCGAGGCTCTCCTCCAGCGGATAGGCCGCCTCCACCCGCTTGAGCAGGCGCAGCCAGAGGCCGAAGTCCTGGCGCTTGCGGATGTCGGGCATCATGACCTTGCCGAGCTTTTGCGTGTCGTAGATGGCGGTGAGGCACCCGATGACGCAGGATTTGAGCAGGCTGTCGTAGGTCGCCGGCCGGTGCACCAGGTGCGTGTCGATGACGTGGCCCTCGGCATCGATGCGGTCGTAGGAGGTGAAGCTGAACGCGATGTCGCGCGCCTGCATGAAGGCGAGCTGCCGGGCCAGCTTGTCGGGCTTCCACAGGTCGTCGCTGTCGAGAAAGGCGATGTAGCGCCCGCGTGCCGCGGCGATGGCGGCGTTGCGTGCCTGGGCGGGGCCGCGATTGCCCGCACCGGTCAGCAGCCTGATGCGCGGGTCGCTGGCAGCCGCCTGCTGCACGATGGCGACGGTGTCGTCGCGCGAGCCGTCGTCGGAGACGATCAGTTCCCAATCCGGCTCGCTCTGCGCCACTACGGAGGCGATGGCGGCCGCGATGTAGGCGGCCGAGTTGTAGGCGGGCATGATGACGGACGTGATCATGGCGTCCGTCCCGCCCGTCGCGCCGCAAGGAAGTCGAAGGATGCGACGTAGAAGCCGCTCAGCAGAAAATAGAAGAAGTGCAGGAGCGACGCCTGGTCGGTGATCATGCTGGACAGAGACGCGATCACCAGACAGAGGCACAGGATCGGCACGCCGATCAGCAAGGCGCCGCAGCGCAACTCACCCTGTCGCGCCAGGGCGGTCCAGGTGCGGCCGAAGCGGATGGCGAGAGCGACGGGCGTGCCCCACAGGGCCAGGTAGGCGGCGATGCCGATGGCGCCGGCGCGGTAGTAGACGAGCGCGAACCACGATTCCAGGAGCGGGGAATAGCCCTTGCCGATCCCTGCCCCGATGAGCACCAGCCGATTGTTGTCCAGCGCCCAGCGGATCTGCGACAGCCGCTTGGCCAGAGAACTCTTGTCGTCGGTATGTGCCTGGAAGTTCAGGATATATCTCTGGATCCCTTCCACCAGATAGGACAGTTGGCCGTAGATGGCCTCGCTCATCAGGACGGCCCCACCGACGACGACGAGGGCGGCGCAGATGATGGCGACGGCCTGGCGACGGCTGGCACGCAGCAGCACGAAGCCAGCCAGCACGGTGGCAAGCAGCACCCCGGCAAAGAACGACGTACGACTCTGGGTCAATACGATCAGCACGATGAAAGCAGCCGATAGCGCGGCGTCGCGCCAGCTCGGCGCGGCCTCGGTCCAGAACTTCGCCATGAAGATGGCGGCCAATGCCGCGTAGACGGAGGCGGCAAAGTAAGTGGTATAGAAAAAGACGATGGGCTTGCCGTAGAAGACGGGCTTGGGGCGCGTATACATCAGCACGAGGTCGCGTACGACGTCGGGCAGGAACGTTTCGAAGAGCGCGAAGAGCAGCACCACGACCGCAAAAACATAGAGTAGACGCGTGGCATTGACGTTCGCGCCGGGCGTGCGGAAATAGGCGAGGCTCACGGCCATCGCCAGCAGCACCGAGGCGTATTTTGCGAGCTCGAAGCTGTCGTCGAGCGTCAGCCTGGCGGCGTCGAGCGCCATCGCGATCGCCGTCAAGACGAGCATCACCACTGCATAAAGCATGATGGCCGCCGGGCGCGGGCGGGCGCGCAGGGCGAGCGCGAACAGCGCGGTGAGCGCCGTCTGCAGTGCATAGGTCACGGCAGGGCTGACGATCGGCAGGATATAGACGGCCGCCAACGCCCACGGATAGCCCGCCAGCACCGATGTCGGGGTCAGCATCGAGGCGAGCCCCGACAGGCGGCGCGAGATGGCGTGAGTCATGGCTCTCGCTCTCCGGTCAGGTCGGCCAGCGCGCCTTTCCAGGCGGACGCATAGCGCTGCATGGACCGGCGGGACGACCAGCGCCGCGCAATCAAGCGCGCGGCCACCCGCCGCCGCCGCACGGTGCGTCCCGGGGGCTCGTCCATCGACCGCAGGAGCGCGGTGGCGGCGGCTTCGGAGTCATCAGCCGGAACGATCTCACCCAGAACCCCGTCACAGACCAGTGCGCCAATCCCCGGCGTAGCGGACGCCACCACGTAGCAGCCCGCATACAGCGCCTCCTTCACGACATTGGGAAAGCGCTCGGAGGCCTTATGCGAGAGGAACAGGAAAGTGTGCGCCGCGCGCATACGGGCGAGCACGTCCCGGTGTGACAGATGGCCAAGGAAACGGACGCCGTCGGCAAGCCCCAACTCGTTCACAATGCGCCGCAGCCGGTCTTCGTCGGGTCCGGCACCGACGATGTCGAGATGCAGCGCCGCGTTGCTCCGGGCTCTGGCGAGGGCGAAGCTGCGAATGACCCCTTCGACGTTCTTTCGTGCGTCGAGCGCCGACACCGTGACGATACGCCGGCGATCGGCCTGTCCCTCGCCCACGGCAAGCGCCTCGACCGGGATGCCGCGCCGGACGACATGGACATCGCCGAAGCCTCGCTCGACGAAGTACGGCCGGTTCACCTCGGCATGGGTGAAGCGGATGTCGGCATGAGCAAGGCCCAGCGCCACCAGCGCGTCGTCGGCAACAAGATCGTAGGCGCCCGCGAAGGCCGACAGCAGCGGCCCGGCACCGTTCCGCCGGCGCGCCGCAAGGGCGGCAATCACCAGGGACGGATGCCGGCTCCAGAAGGCATGGACAACGTCGAAGCCTCCCTTGCGCAGCGCGTGGACGACGGCCGCGACCCGCAGCGAGATTGCCAGGGCGCCAAGACCGAGGCGAAAGTCGCGCAGGGCCAGGCCCATCCCGTGCCGAAGACATGCGATCAGTGCGGGCATGTCGATCGGCGCAACGCGCCAGCCTGCTACTGTGACGCCGGCAGCAAGCGGTACCTGCGTGCGCAACGTGGCCGCCTCGCCGGTCGGCGGCTTGAGGGCGAAAACCGTGACCTCATGCCCAAGCGCTGCGAGCGCGTTCACATCGGACACCGCAAAAGTCTCCGTCGCCACGGGGAACTGGGGCATGATATAGGCGATCTTCATCCGAGGCGACACGCAGCAGGCGGGTTGGGCATCCTGGCCGTCGCAGCATGATTCGCCCCTCGGTGCTCGTGCCGCCACGGCCGGAGGCCGCGCTTCAACCGGACGGTCGGAGCGGCTATGGCGTCGGTTGGCGCGGCCGTCATGACGTCAAATACCCTACCCGCGCACGCTGCCGCCACACCTGCCCGTCTCCCGCCAGATCGCCAGCCCGACAGACCGCGTGACATGCGCCACGGACAGCGGGGCCGCTAGCAAGGCCCCGCTTTTCCGCCGCCGTCAACCGGGCGCGGCGTGCGCTCGGCCTACACCCTGCCTTATGGGGCGACTTCGCCGAAAGGACGGCCGGATTCGTGGCGGGCACGCCACAGGTGGGGCAGCGTGGGGCCGGTGCGCCGCCTTCCGCCTCAGGCCACCTTGCTGCCCGGACGCCGGGCGGGGTCGAGATAGGCGTCAAAGGCGGCGGCGACGGTGCGTACCAGGAAGCGGTGGCGCGCCGGCACGTGCACGACGCCGCCGGCGATTTCGGCGACGCCGTCGTCGACCAGAGCCCGCAGCCGGTCATTGCCGTCGAGCAGCGCCGCGGCGTCGGCACCGTGGCGGGCGGCGATGGCGCCGACATCGGCGCCGAGGTCGCACATCAGCCGTTCGATGACCTCGCCGCGCAGGCGGTCGTCGGCGGTCAGCCGATAGCCGCGCGCCGTCGCCAGCCGGCCCGCCGCGACGGCCTGCTGGTAGCGGCCGATTGGAACCTCGTTCTGCACGTAGCCGCCGCGCGTCTGGCCGATGGCCGAGGCGCCGAGCCCGATGAGGCTGGGGCAGGCATCGGTGGTGTAGCCCTGGAAATTGCGGTGCAGCCGGCCGGTCGCCGCCGCCTCGGCCAGCGGATCGTCGGGGCGGGCGAAATGATCGAGACCGACCGGCCGGTAGCCGGCGGCGACCAGTGCCTCGCCGATGGCCAGCGCCTCGGCGATGCGCTCGGCGCCGCCGGGCAGCGCCGCCTCGTCGATCAGCCGCTGGTGCTTCTTGAAGGCCGGCACATGCGCATAGCCGAAGACGGCGAAGCGGTCGGGGGCGAGGGCCAGCGCCGCCTCGGCGGTTTCACGGCACGACTCGACGGTCTGCTGCGGCAGGCCGTAGATGAGGTCGAAATTGATGCGGCCGATGCCGGCGGCACGCAGTCCGGCGACCGCCGCCGCCGTCTCGTCGATGCTCTGCACGCGGTTGATGGCCTGCTGCACGGCGGGATCGAAGCTCTGCACGCCGAGGCTGGCGCGGGTGATGCCGGCCTCGGCCAGCGCCGCGATCATGTCGGGGGTCAGCGTGCGCGGGTCGATCTCGATGGCGAGCTCGGCATCGGCGGTGAAGCGGACATGCCGGCGCAGCGCGGCCATCAGCCGGCCGAAGCGCTCGGGACCCATGATGGTGGGCGTGCCCCCGCCGAAATGCAGCGCGGCGACCGGCAGCGGCGACGGCACCAGTCCGGCGACCAGGGCCAGCTCGGCGTGGAGCGCGGCGAGATAGGCCTCGATGGGCTCGTCGCGGGCGGTGATCGTGGTGTGGCAGCCGCAGTACCAGCACATGGAGCGGCAGAAGGGCACATGCACGTAGAGCGACACCGGCTCGTCCGGCGCCAGCCCTGCCAACTCGCGCGCATGCGCGGCCGCGCCGACCGCCGGGGAAAACACCGGCGCCGTCGGATAGCTGGTATAGCGCGGCAGCCGTGCCTCGCCGTGCCGGAGCAGGATGGCATCCGTCATCAGGTCCCTCCACAGGCCGCTCCCATATAGGGCGGCGGTCGCGTGGGCGTCTTTGCGATGCCGCAAACTGCACCGCGGCGGCGGCGCCGGGCGGCGATGGCAGCGACAGGTCGGGAACGCCATTCTTCTTGCGCGTCGACCTGGTACGAATCGGGCCTGTCACCCTGGCGCGGCTGGCCCCGGCCAGGCATTCCTGCGCTCAAAGCTCGGGCGCGATGAGGGCGAGGCCGCTTTCGGGATCCAGCCGCTTGCGCGCCGCCGCGCTAGCCGGCAAGCGTCAGGGCCCAGGCCGCGGCGCGGTCGAGCTCATGCGCCTTGAGCGGGCCTTCGGTGCCGGTGACGAGGAAGCCGCCGACCTCGCCCCGCATGGCGAAGCCGTGCCGCGCCAGCGCGGCCGCGATGCGCGTGCCGGCATAGCCGCCGGCGTCGACGACCCAGCGGAGCGGCGGCGGCGAAATGGCCTCGCCGTCGAGCCGCGTGTCGAAGGCGGCAGCCTGCCTGCCGGCGCCGCCCTGCTGCACCCCCTCGGCGAACTCGGCGATCAGCGGCGTCGGCCGGAAGCCGCGCGTCGGCGAGCCGACGATCAGCAGGTCGGTCGAGGCCAGGTCCGCGCCGCGGGCCGCCTGCACGGTGAGGAGCTCGACGGTGTGGGCGGCGGCGAGGGCAGCGGCGATGGCCTCGGCTACCCTGGCCGTGTTGCCGAAGACGCTGTCGTAGACGATGGTGACCTTCATGGCCGGCCTCCCGCCATTTCGACGAGCCCGTCGGCGTCGAGGATTTCGATCTGCGTCGTCGTGTTCAGGCGGATGATGCCGCGCTCCTTGAGCGCCCGCAGGCCGCGCGACACGGTTTCGAAGGTGATGCCCAGATAGTCGGCGATGTCGCTGCGCTGCATCGGCAGATTAACGATCTCGTCGCCGCCCTGCCGCTCCATCAGGTCGCTGAGGAAACGCGCCATCTTCTCGTTGGCCCCGAGCCGGCCGAGCAGCAGGACATGCCGCTGCATTTCGGCGAAGCGGCGCAGCGCGAGCACCAGCACGCTCTGGGCGAAGCCGCCGGGATTGGCCGCGCGCAGCACGCGGACGCCGGCGCCGTCGACGCTTTCGGCCGAGAACTCGTGCGTGTCCTCCGCCTCGAAGCCGAACACGTCGCCAGCAAAGCAGAAGCCGGTGATCTGGCGGCGGCCATCGGCGGTCACGCCGCAAATCCGCACGGCGCCGAACTCGACGAGGTAGAGCTGGCCTGCCCTGTCGCCCTGCGCATAGACGGTCGCATCGACGGGATAGAAGCGCACCGCGCCGGGCTGCGCCATGTGCAGGACGGCATCGATGCGGGGGTCCCGCGCCAAGGCGGGCGAGGCGGCGACGAGGGGGGCGGTGGCAGGCAGCATCTGGCGACTCCGTGGCTGGCACGAAGCGTCGCCGAAATGCCGGCGGCGAGAAATTCCGGTCGCACGACTAGGGAGTTTACTTAGGGACGATCCGCGCGCGCCAGCGCCTCGTGCACGGCCGCGATCAACGGCGCGCCGAGGCCGGGCTTGAGAAGCGTGCAGAACACTTCGGGCGACAGCTCATGGGGGTGATTGGCGAGCAGGACCACGGGCGCGAAGGCCCTGATGAAGCTCCGCACGGCCGCCGCGTTGCCGCCCAGCGCGTCGTGGTCGACAATGGTGCAGTCATAGGCCGCCGGCACCAGCGCGGCGTCGATGCCGGTGCGCCAGGTGACCGCGAAGCGCTCGGCCTCGAGCGCAAAGCGCAGGGAGCGCCTGAGGTCGCTATCGGGGGCAATGACGAGGATCTGGACGGTGGGCATGGGTCCGGCCGACAAGGCAGTGTGCTGCCCCTGCCAGAAAGCCGGAATCGCGCATCGTTGCCTTGCGCCAGATCAATCGGCCCCGCCGAGCGCGCCGAGATCGACATGCATCACCATGCGCACGAGTTCGGCGAGGCTGCCCACCTGCATCTTGCGCATCAGGCCGGCGCGGTAGACTTCCACCGTGCGCGGGCTGATCTCGAGCTCGAAGGCGATGGTCTTGTTGGCCTTGCCCTGCACGACGCCCTTGAGGACCTGCACTTCGCGGTCGGAGAGGCTGCGCAGCCGCTCGCGGATCCGGGCCTCGGCCGCCGAGGCGTCCTGCGCCGAGCTGGCCTGCTCGACAGCGCGGCGGATGGCGTCGATCAGCGTGTCGTCGCTGAAGGGCTTCTCGATGAAATCCAGTGCGCCGCTCTTCATCGCCTCGACGGCCATCTGCACATCGCCATGCCCGGTCACCACGATGGCCGGCGGCAGGGTGCCGCGCGCCCGCAGCCGGCGCAGCAGCTCGACGCCGTCGACGTCGGGCATGCGCAGGTCGGTGACGAGGCAGGCATTGCCGATGGCGGGCGCAGCGTCGAGGAAGGCGCTGGCCGAGGCATGCGTGCGCACCGCAAAGCCCGCCGAGGCCAGCAGGAAGGCCAGCGAGTTGCGCACGGCTTCATCGTCGTCGACGATATGAACGATGATGTCGGCAGTCATCACGGGGCCTCTTTTAGCGTCGGCAGGGTAAAGGAAAAGGTCGCGCCGCCCGTCTCGTTGCGGCGGACGACCAGATCGCCGCCATGCGCCTGGATGATGCGTCGCGAGATGGACAGGCCGATGCCCATGCCGCCCGCCTTGGTGGTGACGAAGGGCTGGAACAGATGCGCGGCGATGTCGTCGGCGATGCCCGGCCCGGTGTCCGCCACCTCGACGGTCAGCATGCCGTCGGCGCCCGAGAGCGTGCGGATCGTCAGCTCGCGCGTGGCGCTGTCCCGCATCGC
>JBDHTK010000070.1:0-12967 GCA_039808625.1 Devosia sp.
GGCAGGCCTCGGATCGCGGCCGCCGGCTCGACCATGTCTGGGCCACCGCCGACGTCGCCGCCCAGTCGCGCGCCGCCGAGATCATCCGCCCGGCCCGCGGCTGGAGCGAAAAGCCCTCCGACCACGTTCCCGTCATCGTGCATTTCTGAAGGGCCGGGCGACCGCCCGTTACCGGCCGCCGATCCGCGCCTTCACGCCTTCGATGGCCCCCAGATATCCCAGGAGCTCGCCGCGGATCCGCTCGGCGGCGCGCGCCGCGAGGTCGGGCGCCTGGTTGCACAGCTTGAGGAAGGCCACGCGCGGCACGAACAGCGTCTCGACGGCATCGACCGCCTTGACCGTCACCGGCCGCGGCCGCGCCACCACCAGCGACATGGCGCCCAGCACCGCCCCCTGATTCGCGACGACGAAGGGATTGGCCTCGTCGCCCGCCTGGAACGTCGCCACCGTGCCGCGCACCAGCACATGCGCGCCCTCGGGCACCTCGCCGGCCGCGTACAGCACCGCCTGGGGCCGCCAGCGCTTGCGCTCGCTGGCGAAGGCGAGCAGCCGCCGCTGCTCGGCATCGCAGACTGTGAAGAAGTCCGCGCGCCCCAGGATCGTGGTCGCGTCGTCGAGCTGCATCGGCCCCGTGCCCAAATTCGGCGGGCCGCCCCCAACGGCCCGCGAGGCCGTTATAGAGCATGCCCTTTGCCTTGCGGGAACGGTTTTCGGCGATTTCGGCCCGCCGGGGTGGAAAAGCCGGCGCTTTCGGGAAAGCCGCGAGGTTTTCCGGCGCGCCGGCGCGACCGCGACCTAGGGCACCAGGCGGTAGCCGCCCTCCTCGGTGACGAGCAGCCGCGCATTGGCGGGGTCGCGCTCGATCTTCTGGCGCAGCCGGTAGATATGGGTTTCGAGCGTATGCGTCGTCACCCGGTTGTTGTAGCCCCACACCTCCTTGAGCAGCACGTCGCGGGTGATGGTGCGCGGCCCCTGCCGGCAGAGATATTTGAGGATGGAGGTTTCCTTGTCGGTGAGCCGCACCTTGGCCCCGTCCGCCGTTTCGAGCAGCTTGCTGGCGGGCTGGAAGCTGTACGGCCCGATGGCGAACACCACGTCCTCGGACTGGTCGTGCTGGCGCAGCGCCGCGCGGATGCGGGCGAGGAGCACCGAGAAGCGGAACGGCTTGGTGACGTAGTCGTTGGCGCCCGCTTCGAGCCCCAGGATCTCGTCGGCGTCGCTGTCATGGCCGGTGAGCATGATGACCGGGCTCTTGAAGCCGCCCTGGCGCATCAGCTTCAGCGCCGCGCGCCCGTCCATGTCGGGCAGCCCGACATCGAGCAGCGTGAGGTCGATATGGGTGTCGCGCACCCGCGCGAGCGCCGCCGCGGCGGTCGCCGCCTCGACCAGCTCGAACTCGCGATAGGGTTGCATCTGGTCGGCCAGCACCTGGCGCAGGTCCGCGTCGTCGTCGACGAGCAGAAGACGGCGGCGGATCATCGGGACCTCCAGGCAGATTCACTGAACGTGAGTTAAGCCGGCCCCTGCCGGCCAGCCAGTCACAAAGTGGTGACGCCCGCGCTCAAACGCGAGGGCCGGCCGAAAGGTTTCCGGCGCGCCAGGCGGCAGCGTCGAGCGCATAGACATGCGCCACGAACGTCTCGCCGCCATCCTCCAGCAGCGCCTCGTGGTCGAAGCGCAGGCCGAGCCGCGCCATCACCCGGTGGCTCGCGACATTGGGCGCGTCGGCCACCGAGATCAGCCGCGGCACCCCGAGCGTGCCGAAGGCGTGGTCGCGCCAGGCCAGCGCCGCCTCGGTGGCATAGCCCTGCCCCCAATGCGCCGGCAGCAGCCGCCAGCCGATCTCGAGGTCGGGATACCACGGCGTATGGGAGAGCCCGCAGGTGCCGAGGAACACCCCGTCCGCCTTGCGCTCCACCGGGATCATGCCGAGCCCGCGCCGCGCGAAGAAGGCCGCGATCTGCGCACGCTCCGCATCCGCCGCGGCCGGCGTCAGCACGCCGCCGAGATAGCGGCGGACCACCGGGTCGGCATTGAGCGCGCGATAGGCGTCGCGGTCGCCGGGCGCGAAGGGCCTGAGCCGCAGCCGCGCCGTCTCGAGCCCGGCAAGGCTCATGCCGGTAGGGCCGGCGGCGGGGCCGGCCGCGTCCCGAACAGCGCCGTGCCGACCCGCACATGCGTCGCCCCCATGGCGATGGCCGTCTCGAAATCGCCGCTCATGCCCATCGACAGCGCCGCGACCCCGGCGGCGCCCCCGAGCGTCGCGAGCAGGGCGAAATACGGCCCCGGCGCCGCCCCCGCCGGCGGGATGGCCATCAGCCCCTCGATCGCGAGCCCGTGCACGGCGCGGCAGCGCGCGACGAAGGCCACCGCCTCGGCCGGCGCGATCCCCGCCTTCTGCGGCTCCTCGCCGATATTGACCTGGACGAAGAGGCGCGGCGCCCGCCCGGCGCGCACCATCTCGGCCTTGAGCACGCCCGCCAGCCTGTCGCGGTCCAGCGTCTCGATGACGTCGAACAGCGCCACCGCCTCGCGCACCTTGTTGGTCTGCAGCGGGCCCAGCAGATGCAATTCTATGCCGTCATAGGACGCCCGCAGGCCGGGCCATTTGGCCGCCGCCTCCTGCACCCGGTTCTCGCCGAAGACGCGCTGGCCGGCGTCGAGGAAGGGCCGGATGGCCTCGGCCGGCACCGTCTTCGACACCGCGACCAGCGTCACCCGCGCCGGCGGCGGCCCGAAGCGCTGCTGCGCCCTGGCGAGGCGCGCGGTGATGGCGGCGCGGCGGCTGGCGGCGTCGGACATGCGCTGTGCTTGCTGTTGACCGGTTTCGGCTTTTCTGGTGATGGTCCCGCTACCCCAGATATCCCCGGCAAGGCAACAGCTTGCCGGCCAAAGGACACGGCAAGTGAAATCCATCGAGCGTTACAATCCGCGGGTCGAGGAGCCGCGCTGGCAACAGGCGTGGGACGACGCCGGGGCCTTCGTCATCGCCAATGACGATCCGCGCGAGCCCTATTACGTGCTCGAGATGTTTCCCTACCCGTCGGGCCGCATCCATATGGGCCATGTGCGCAACTACGCGATGGGCGATGTCCTGGCGCGCTACAAGCGCGCCCGGGGCTTCAACGTGCTGCACCCGATGGGCTGGGACGCCTTCGGCCTGCCCGCCGAGAACGCCGCCAAGAAGACCGGCACCCATCCCAAACAGTGGACCTACGCCAATATCGCGACGATGAAGGCGCAGCTCAAGACCATGGGGCTGAGCTTCGACTGGACGCGCGAATTCGCCACCTGCGACGTCGCCTATTACGCCCAGCAGCAGAAGCTCTTCCTCGACATGCTGAAGGCCGGCCTCGTCACCCGCAAGAAGTCCAAGGTCAACTGGGACCCGGTGGACGAGACGGTGCTCGCCAACGAGCAGGTGATCGATGGCCGCGGCTGGCGCTCCGGCGCGCTGGTCGAGCAACGCGAGCTGACGCAGTGGTTCTTCAGGATCTCGGAATTCTCCGAGGAGCTGCTCGCCGCCCTCGACGGGCTCGACGGCTGGCCCGACAAGGTGCGCCTCATGCAGCGCAACTGGATCGGCAAGTCCGAGGGCCTGCGCCTGCTCTTTGCGCTCACCCCCAGCGACATGACGCTGACCCCGGCCATCGAGGTCTTCACCACCCGGCCCGACACCATTTTCGGGGCGAGCTTCATCGCCCTCTCGCCCGACCACCCGCTGGCCGCCGAGCTGAGCGCCGCCAATCCCGCGCTCAGGGCCTTCATCGCCGAGGTGCACCGCCAGGGCACCGCCACCGAGGCGCTGGAGAAGGCCGAAAAGCAGGGCATCTTCACCGGCCTCACCGTCGCGCACCCGGTGCGCGAGGGCGAGACGCTCCCCGTCTACGTCGCCAATTTCGTGCTCATGGAATACGGCGCCGGCGCCATTTTCGGCTGTCCCGCCCACGACCAGCGCGACCTCGACTTCGCCCGCAAATACGGCCTGCCGGTGCGCCCCGTGGTGCTGCCCGAAGGCGCCGACCCGGCCGCTTTCGCGGTCGCCGACGAAGCCTATACCGGGCCCGGCCGCATCTTCAACTCGGCCTTCCTCGACGGCCTCGCGGTCGACGCCGCCAAGCGCGCCATTGCGGCGCATTTCGCCGCCCGCACCGTCGACGGCCGCCCGCAGGGCGTGGTCGAGACCAATTACCGCCTGCGCGACTGGGGCATCTCGCGCCAGCGCTACTGGGGCTGCCCGATCCCCATCATCCATTGCGAGGAGCACGGCGCCGTGCCGGTGCCCGACGCCGACCTGCCGGTGACGCTCCCCGACGACGTGACCTTCGAGCGGCCCGGCAACCCGCTCGACCACCATCCGCACTGGAAGCACGTCGCCTGCCCGCTCTGCGGCCGGCCGGCGCGCCGTGAAACGGACACGATGGACACCTTCGTCGATTCCTCGTGGTATTTCGCGCGCTTCACGGCGCCCGACGCCGCCACCCCGACCATCCCCGCCATCGCCGACCGCTGGCTGCCGGTGGACCAGTATATCGGCGGGATAGAACACGCTATCCTGCACCTGCTCTATTCGCGCTTCTTCGCCCGTGCCATGCGCCGCACCGGCCATCTCGGCCTCGACGAGCCGTTCAAGGGCATGTTCACCCAGGGCATGGTGGTGCACGAGACCTATCGCGACGCCGCCGGCGACTGGGTGCTGCCCGCCGACGTCGTGCTCGAGGGCGCCGGCGCCGAGCGCCGCGCCCGCCACGCCGCGACCGGCGCGCCGGTCGCGATCGGCGCCATCGAGAAGATGAGCAAGTCCAAGAAGAACGTCGTCGATCCCGACGAGATCGTGCGCACCTACGGCGCCGACACGGCGCGCTGGTTCATGCTCTCCGACTCGCCGCCCGAGCGCGACGTGCAGTGGACCGCCGCCGGCATCGAGGGCGCCGGCCGCTTCCAGCAGCGCGTCTGGAAGCTGGTCAACGAGGCCGTGGAGGTCGCCGCCCTGCCGCCGACGGGCACGACGCCGGCAGCCGACATCGCGGCGCTCCAGAAGCTCGTCCACCGCGCCGTCGCCGCCGTCGGCGACAATATCGAGGCGCTGCGCTTCAACAGCGCCGTCGCCCATATCTACGAGCTCAGCAACGGCCTCGCCCGATTCGCCGCGACGCTCGCCGCCGCGCCCACCGCCAATGGCGGGGCGACGCTGCGCGAGGGCGTCGAAAAGCTCGTCCTCGTCATCGCCCCGATGATGCCGCATCTGGCCGAAAGCTGCTGGGCCGTGCTGGGCGGCACCGGCCTCGTCACCGACACGCCCTGGCCGGCGGTCGATCCGGCCCTGCTGGTCGACGCCGACGTCGTCCTCGCCGTGCAGGTCAACGGCAAGCGCCGCGGCGAGATCAGCGTGCCCAAGGGCGCCGACGCCGCGCGGGTCGAGAAAGAGGCCTTGTCACTCGAGGTCGTTACCCGCATGCTGGACGGCAAGGCACCGCGCAAGGTGATCATCGTGCCCGACAGGATCGTCAATGTTGTCGCCTAGCCGCCTCGCCGGCGCCGCGCTGCTCGGCCTCGCCCTGCTGCTGCCGCTCGCCGGCTGCACCGGGCTCACGCCGGTCTATGGCGAGCGCGGCCCCGGCACCGAGCGCCTGGCGCTGCGCTACGGCGAGCCGGCCAACCGGCTCGAGCAGCTGATCTACCAGGACCTGGCGCTGCGCCTCGGCCGCGCCGATGCCGGCGGCACGGCACCCAAGGTCACGCTCGCCGTGAGCTCGGGCGGCCGCGCCCTGAGCAACGACATCGTCAGCGCCCCCAACCGGCCGCACCAGGTCACGGTCAGGGCCTTCGTCGTCGTCATGGGCGCCGATGGAACGCGGCTCTACTCCGGCACGCTGTCGCAGAGTGCCGACTACACCACCGACGCGCAGGCGCTCGCCAACGCCCAGGCCGCCGACGCCGCCGCCGCGCAGGCCGCGCATCTGCTCGCCGACACCATCCGCCTGCAGCTCATCGCGGTCCTCGCCCGGTGACGGCGCTCAAGGCGCACGAGGTCGAGCGCTTCGTCGCGCGGCCCGACCTCGCCGCCGGCATCCTGCTCGCCTACGGCCCCGACGCCGGCCTCGTGCGCGAAGTGGGCCAGCGCCTCGTGCGCCACTATGCCGGCGCGGGCAGCGACGGCCTGGGGCTGGTGACGCTCGAGGGCAGCGAGCTCGACGCCGATCCGGGGCGGCTCCTGGTCGAGGCTGGAACGCCGTCCTTGTTCGGTGACCGGCGCGTCGTGCGCGTGCGCAATGCCGGCAAGGCACTGGTCACGCCGCTCGCCGCCCTCGCCGACGACCCGCACGACGCCGTCGTCATCGTCGAGGCCGGCAACCTCGCCCCGCGCGACGCGCTGCGCGCCCTCGTCGAGGGCGCCAGGGCCGGCCGCGCCCTGCCCTGCTACGCCGACAGCGACGAGACCATCGCCCGTCTCATCGCCGAGACCTTCGCGGCGGCCGGCATCGCCACCGGCGCCGAAATCGTCGCGACGCTGCGCGAGCAGCTCGGCAACGACCGCGAGGTGACGCGCCGCGAGCTCGAAAAGCTCGTGCTGTTCGCCGACCAGAACAAGGTTCTGACGCGCGCCGACGTGCTCGCCCTGTGCGCCGACAACGCCGCGCTGGTGCTCGACGAGGTGGCCGACGCCATCGGCACCGGCCATCCGCAAAGGCTCGACGCAGCGCTCGGCCGGGCGCTCGCCGCCGCCGTCAACCCGCAGCACCTGCTGGCGGCGGTGCTCGGCCATTTCACCCAGCTGCGGCGCTGGCGCGCCGAGGTCGATGGCGGCCGCAGCCCGCGCGACGTGCTGGAGGGCGCGCGGCCGCGCCCGCATTTTTCGCGCAAGGCGGCGCTCGAGCAGCAATTGCGCCTGTGGTCCGACGCGGCGCTGGCCCTGGCCACCGAGCGCCTGCACCTCGCCACCGCCGAATCGCGCCGGAGCTACGGCCGCGCCGAGACCCTCATGCGCCGCGTCTTCCTCGCCCTCGCGCAGATGGCGGCGCAGCCCTAGGGCGCTTTGTTAAGAGCCGCGGGCTTTGCCGGTGCGCCGGCCCCACGGGACCGACGGTCTAGCCGGTGAGCTTGCTCAGCACCGCGTCGAGCTGCTCGAGCGTCTTGTAGCGGATCTCGACCCGGCCGCCATTGGCCCGGTGGTCGATGGAAACCTTGAGCCCCAGAAAATCCGAGAGCTGCTTTTCGATGGCGCGCGTATCGGCGTCCTTGACATCCGGCTCGGCCGCGCGGCGCGGCGCCGCCCCGCGCTGGCTCAGCGCCTCGGCTTCGCGCACCGACAGCCCGCCGCTGACGATCTGGCGCGCCAGCGCCGCCGGATCGTCGGCCGTGATCAGCGTGCGCGCATGGCCCGCCGTCAACTCGCCGCGGCTCACCATGTCGCGCACGTCGCGCGGCAGCTTCAATAGCCTGAGCGTATTGGCGACGTGCGAGCGCGACTTGCCGATGACCTGCGCCAGGTCCTGCTGCGTATAGGCGAACTGCTCGATGAGCTGTTCATAGCCCTGCGCCTCCTCGAGCGGGTTGAGATCGACGCGCTGCACGTTCTCGATGATGGCGAGCTCGAGCGCTTCCTTGTCGTCGACCTCGCGGATGATAACCGGCACGTCGTGCAGGCCGGCCCGCTGCGCCGCGCGCCAGCGCCGCTCGCCGGCGATGATCTCGAAGATGTTGGGGTCCTCGGTCGGCCGCACGAGGAGCGGCTGCATGACGCCCTTCTCGCGGATCGAGCTGGTCAGCTCGTCGAGCTGGTCGCTGTCGAAGTCGCGGCGCGGATTGGCGCGGTTGGCGACGACGAAGTCGAGCGGCAGGCGCTTCTGCCCGCTCGCCGGCGATTCGGCGACGCGCGGCGCGTCGAGCGGCGCCATGTCGCCGATGAGGGCGGCGAGGCCGCGGCCAAGTCGGGAGGGTTTCTCGGTCATGTGCGCCTCATGCCGCGTTGAGTTGCCGCTCGCGGCGGATCACTTCGGTGGCGAGCCTGAGATAGGCCTGGCTGCCGGCGCATTTGAGATCGTAGAGCAGCGCCGGCTTGCCATAGGAGGGCGCCTCGCTGAGCCGCACGTTGCGCGGGATCACCGTGTCGTAGACGAGGCTGCCCATCGTCCCGCGCACATCGTTCAGCACCTGCTCGCTGAGCGAATTGCGCCGGTCGAACATGGTCATCACCACGCCCTGGATCTTGAGGCGCGGATTGAGCGTCGAGCGGATCTGCTCGATGGTCTGCAGCAGCTGGCTCAGCCCTTCGAGCGCGAAGAACTCGCACTGCATCGGCACCAGCACCGCGTCGGCCGCTACCAGCGCGTTGACCGTCAGCAGGTTCAGCGAGGGCGGGCAGTCGATGATGACATAGCTCACCGGCTGGTTCTCGATGCGCAGCTCGTCGAGCGCCTTGAACGCCGTGCGCAGCTTGAAGGCGCGGTCGGGCTGCTGCGAGATCACCTGCTCGACGCCCAGCAGGTCGAGCGTCGAGGGCACGATGGCGACGCGCGGCACGCCGCTCACGGTCGCCGCCTCCGCCACCCGGGCCTCGCCGACCAGCAGGTCGTAGGAGCTGACCTCGCGGTCGCGCCGGTCGATGCCGAGCCCGGTCGAGGCGTTGCCCTGCGGATCGAGATCGACGATCAGCACGCGCTCGCCGATGGCGGCCAGCGCCGTGGCGAGATTGATCGCCGTCGTCGTCTTGCCGACGCCGCCCTTCTGGTTGGCCAGGGTGATGATACGTGCCACGCCGCCCGTCCTTGCCGCTAAGAAGCTGATTTCGCTCGCACCGAATTCAAGTCGAGAAGGACGCCCTCGGCATCGGTCTCGCTCTGGTGGACTAGCATATCGAAATGGAAGTGTTGAGCCGCCGCGTCGACTTCCCGCCGATAATTGCGCCCCTTGTGCAGGACCATGTGGCCGTCCGGCGCCAGCTGCGGCGCCGCGAGGCGGAGCAGCTCGGGCAGCGCGGCCAGCGCCCGCGAGGTGATGCAGGGGAATGTTTCACGTGAATCCAGCGCCTCGGCCCGCACCGCCCGCACCTCGGCGTCGAGGCGCAGCGCGCGGATCGCGGCGCGCAGGAACGCCGCCTTCTTGGCGCCGGGCTCGACCAGGACGAAATGCCGCCCCGTGCCGCGCGTCGCGATGGCCAGCGGCAGGGCCGGAAAGCCGCCGCCCGAGCCGAGGTCGAGAATCACGCTATCTTGTGCGCGCAGGAGCTTCAGCACCTGTAGCGAATCGGCGATGTGGCGCGGCCACAGCGTTTCGACTGTTTCACGTGAAACGAGGTTGTGCGCCGCATTCCATTTGCGCAGCAGCGCCGCGAAGGCGGCGAGATCGGCCTCGACCTCCGTCATCCGGCTTTGCGCAGCCCGCCGCGCCGCAACAGCGCCAGCAGCAGCGTCGCCGCCGCCGGTGTCATGCCCTCAAGCGCCTGCGCCTGCGCCAGGGTCGCTGGCCGCTGCGCCGCGAGCTTCTGCCTGAGCTCGATCGACAGCCCGGGAATCGCGTTATAATCGAACCCGTCCGGGATCGCGACGCCCTCGTCCCGGCGCAGCGCCGCGATGTCGGCTCGCTGCCGCTCGACATAGACGGCATAATGCGCGTCGATGGCCAGCTGCGCCAGCACGGCGCCGTCCAGCGCCGCCAGCTCGGGCCAGAGCGCCACCACCGCCGCCATCGTCACCGACGGATAGGCGAGCAGCTCGAAGGCGCTGCGCCGCTGCCCGTCGGCATTGACGGCGAGACCGGCCCGGCGCGCGGCGCTCGGCGTCACCGTCATCCGGTCGAGCGCCGCCCGCCCGGCGTCGAGCGCCGCACGCTTTTCCGCAAACGCCGCCTGCCGCGCGCGCCCCACCAGCCCGCGGGACAGGCCGAGCGGCGTCAGCCGCTGGTCGGCATTGTCCGAGCGCAGGTGCAGCCGGAACTCGGCGCGCGAGGTGAACATGCGATAGGGCTCGGCGACGCCGCGCGTCACCAGGTCGTCGATCATCACGCCCAGATAGGAGTCGGTGCGCGACAGCGTCAGCGGCGCGGCGCCGAGCGCGGCGAAGGCGGCGTTGGCGCCCGCCAGCAGCCCCTGCGCCGCCGCTTCCTCATAGCCGGTGGTGCCGTTGATCTGGCCGGCCAGGTAGAGGCCGCCCAGCCGCTTCAGCTCCAGCGTCGGGCGCAGTTCACGCGGATCGACATGGTCGTATTCGATGGCATAGCCGTAGCGCAGGACCTTGACGGCTTCGAGCCCGGGAATGGTGCGCAGGAAGGCGTCCTGCACCTCGGCCGGCAGCGAGGTCGACACGCCGTTGGGATAGATGGTCGGGTCGTCCAGCCCCTCGGGCTCGAGGAAGATCTGGTGGCTCTCGCGGTCGGCGAAGCGCACGATCTTGTCCTCCACCGACGGGCAGTAGCGCGGCCCGCGGCTCGTGATGCGCCCCGAATACATGGGCGAGCGATGGACGTTGGCCGCGATGATGCGATGCGTTTCCGCCGTCGTGCGGGTAATATGGCATGGCATCTGCGGCGTCGTGATCGCCGCTGTGAGGCTCGAAAAGGGCTCGGGCGGATCGTCTCCCTGCTGCACCTCCAGCCCGGAAAAGTCGATGGAGCGCGCGTCGAGCCGCGCCGGCGTGCCGGTCTTCAGCCGCCCCAGCGCCAGCCCCAGCGCCGCGAGGCGCTTCGACAGGCCCAGCACCGGCTTCTCCCCGGCCCGTCCCGCGGGCTCGGTCACCTCGCCGCGATGGATGAGACCGTTGAGGAAGGTGCCGGTCGTCAGCACCACGGTCCTGGTCGAAAACCGCCGCCCGTCGAGCAGCATGACTCCTGTTATATTGCCGTTCTCGACCACGAGGTCGTCGACCTCGCCCTCGATCAGCGCCAGGTTGGGCTGGGCCCGCAGCGCCGCCTGCATGGCGGCGCGATAGAGCCCGCGGTCGGCCTGCGCCCGGGGGCCCCGCACCGCCGGCCCCTTGCGCCGGTTGAGCACGCGGAACTGGATGCCGGCGGCGTCCGCCACCCGCCCCATCAGTCCGTCCAGGGCATCGATCTCGCGCACCAGATGGCCCTTGCCCAGCCCGCCTATGGCCGGGTTGCAGCTCATCTCGCCGATGGTCGCGAGCCGGTGGGTGATGAGCGCCGTCGGCGCGCCGAGCCGCGCCGCCGCGGCGGCGGCTTCGGCCCCGGCATGTCCGCCGCCGACGACGATGACTGCAAAATCGCTCATGGGCGGCGGTGTAGTTGTTTCACGTGAATCATTCAAACGATTCGCAGGCGCCCTACTTGCCGATGCAGAAGGCCGCGAACAGCCGATCCAGCACGTCTTCGGTGGCGATGCGCCCGACAAGCCGCTCCAGCGCCAGCCCGGCCTGCCGCAGATGCTCGGCCGCCACCTCGTCGACGGCGCCGTCGCTGAGGAAGCTGTCGAGCGCCGCCTGCGCGGTATTCAGCGCAGCCAGGTCGCGCTCGCGGCTGAGCAGCGCCGGCGCGCCGTCGCCCGCCGCGTCGGCGGCAAAGCGCGTGAGCGCCGCGACGAGCTCGCCGAGCCCGGCGCCGGAGACGACCGACAGGCTGTAGGCCGCCGGCAGCGGCGCCAGGTCGGCCTTGGTGCCGACCGTCCATACCGTGCCGGCGGGCGCCGGCAGGGGCGCGACATCGGGGGCGCTGAGCCACAGCACGAGGTCGGCGCGCGCGATCTCCGCCTCGGCCCGCCGTACCCCCTCGGCCTCGGCGCGGCTCGCCGTGGCCCGCAGCCCCGCCATGTCGACCAGCACCACCAGCCGGCCGCCGAGATCGAGCGCCACCTCGCGCACGTCGCGCGTCGTGCCCGGCTCGTCGCTGACGATGGCGAGGTCGGACCTGGCGAGCGCGTTGAGCAGCGACGACTTGCCGACATTGGGCGGTCCGGCCAGTGCCACGCGCAGCCCTTCGCGCACGATGCGGCCGCGCCCGACGCTCTCGCTGGCCGCGCGCCAGTCGTCCGCCAGCCGCTCGAGACGCGCGAACAGCGCCGGCGGCAGCGCCTCGGGCACGTCGCCTTCGTCGGCAAAATCGAGGCGCGCCTCGATCTCGGCGCGCGCGTCGAGCAGCGTCTCGCGCCAGGCGGCGACCCGTGCGCCGACGCCGCCGCCGAGCCGCGCCACCGCCTGCTGGCGCTGCGTCTCGGTCTCGGCGGCGATGAGGTCGCCCAGCCCCTCGACCGCGGTGAGGTCGAGCCGGCCATTGAGGAAGGCGCGGCGCGTGAACTCGCCGGCCGCCGCCAGCCGCACGCCGGGCGTGGCCGTGAGCCCGCGCAGCAGCGCCCGCACCACGGCGGGCGAGCCATGCACCTGCAATTCGGCACTGTCCTCGCCGGTGAAGCTGTGCGGCCCCGGCAACCAGGCGACGAGCCCGCTATCGATCACCTCGCCCTCGAGCCGCAGCGCCCGCAGGCTCAGCCGCCGCGCCTCGGGCAACGGACTGGAAAGGCGTTCTATAAGCTGCCGGGTCGCCGGCCCGGACAGCCGGATCACCGCGACGCCCGCGGGCAGGGCGCCGGAGGAGAGGGCGACGATGGTGTCGGTGTCGGCGGTCATAGGGGAGCGAGCGAATGGCGAATGAGGAGTAGCGAGCAGGGCAGGCAGACGCACCCTGGCACCTGCCCGCCCTATGCGCTACGCGCTATGCCCTATGCGCTTCTTCCTCACGTATTCATCGAATCGAAGAAGTCCGAATTCGTCTTGGTCTGCCTGAGCTTGTCCATCAGGAACTCCATCGCGTCGACCGTGCCCATCGGGTTGAGGATGCGCCTGAGCACATACATCTTCCTCAGGATGTCGGGCTCGACCAGCAATTCCTCCTTGCGCGTGCCCGACTTGGTCACGTCCATCGCCGGGAAGATGCGCTTGTCGGAGACCTTGCGGTCGAGCACGATCTCGGAATTGCCCGTGCCCTTGAACTCCTCGAAGATCACCTCGTCCATGCGGCTGCC
>JBDHTK010000071.1:0-12944 GCA_039808625.1 Devosia sp.
TCATGGAGCTGCAGAACGCCTATGCGGCGAACGGACGGGTCATCTCCGTGGTGCAGGATCTGCTGCAGCGGCTGATGGACATCTGAGGACGGGCGATGACGATCATCAATCGGTCGATGTATCCGGTGCAGACCAGCATGAACCTGATCGGGAACATGCAGGCGCGCTTCGCGACGCTGCAGACGCAGCTCGCGACCGGGCAGAAGGCGTCGAACCTCGCCGAGCTCGGCACCGACCGCTATTTCGACCTCTCCATCCGGGCGCGGATGAACCGCATCGAGGGCTATCAGAACACGGCGTCGATGGTGACCATGCGGCTCGGCGTGCTCGACCAGGTGGTGGGCCGTCTCGACAAGGTCGAGGCCGACGCGCGGGGAGGGATGACGCCGAGCGCCTACGGCACGGCGAACATCAATTTCGGCGCGGTGCCGGCGATGGGCCGGGCGCAGCTCGACGAGGTGCTGACGCTGCTCAACACCGACGTGGACGGGCGCTACCTGTTCGCCGGCTCCGAGGTGAACCAGCAGCCGGTGGCCAAGCTCGCGGCCGTGCTCGACGGGGCAGGCGGCAAGGCCGGCTTCGCCGAGATCGCCGGGCAGCGGTTGCAGGCCGACCAGGGCAACGGACTCGGGCGGCTGGTGGCGGGCGGCACGGGGAATACGGCGACCCTGAGCGAGGACGGCGACCACGTGTTCGGCTTCAAGCTCTCGACGCTGACGGCGACGGGCAGCGCGGTGACGCTCACCTCGCCGGGCACGGCGCAGCCGCGCACGCTGTCGGTCGCCTTCACCGGCCAGCCGCTGCAGGGGGAGACCGTCTCGATCGGCCTGACGCTGCCGGATGGCAGCAGCCAGACGCTGACGCTCAAGGCGACGACGAGCAGCCCGCCGGCCGCCGGCGAATACGCCATCGGCGCCGACGCCGACGAGACGGCGGCGAATTTCCGGACGGCGCTCGACACGGCGCTGCGCGGCTCGGCCAGGAGCGAGCTCGCGGCCGCCTCGAACTACGCGGCAGCAGACAATTTCTTCAACGGGCAGGGGCAGAAGGTGATGCGCGTCGGCGGCTCCGACTTCGCCAACGCCACGGCGCTGGTGGAGGCCAACCCGACGAATACCGTCATCTGGTATCGCGGCAGCGACGCGGCCGATGCGCGCGCCACGGTGAGCGCCAAGATCGACGACGCCGCCACGGTCAACTACGGGGCGCAGGCCAATGAGAGCGGCACGCTGAACCTGGTGCGCAGCCTCGCCGTGCAGGCCATCCAGAACTTCAGCACGGCCGACCCGAGCGCGGCGGCGCGCTTCGACGCCGTGGCGACGCGCAATTTCGAGCGCCTGTCGGATACCCACAACAGCGAGGCCGGCTCGATCGAGATGCTGGCGGTGGAGCTGGGCACGGCGCAGACCAACGTCGCCAATATCGGCGCGCGGCAGAAGACCTACGGCGCGCAGCTCACCAACATGCTGGCGGACATCGAGACGGTGTCCAAGGAAGACGTGGCGATGGAGATCCTGGCACTGCAGACGCGGCTGCAGGCAAGCTACCAGGCGACCTCGCTGATCGCCTCGCTGTCGCTGGTCAACTACCTCAGATAGCGCCGGGCGCCGCTCACGAGGCGGCGCGCAGGCCGGCGGCCACCTCGCGATTGATGGTGATGAGCACGTCGAGCCGCGCCGGCTCGGGCCGCACTTCCACCTTCATCGTGTGATTGAGCACGAACAGGCCGAGATTGGCGATGTTCTGGCGGATGGCGGCGGGCATCGGGTTGTCGTCCCGCATGGCCGAGTTCAGAAACACGTTCCACAGCTTGCGGTTGAACTTGAGCGCCACCGGCAATTCAGCATCGGCGAGCTGCCAGTTTTCGCGGATGCGTTGCAGGTTGGTGGCCGAGCGCGACAGAAGATTGGCCTCGAGGTCGCGCGGGTTACCGGTCCGCTTGGCCACCGTCTGGTAAGCCTGCGTCGCGTGCTGCTGCATTTGCGAGAATGTCCTGCTCGTGTTGGATGAGCTTTTTTGCCGCCCGCAGAGCCTTGTAAAGCTGACCCGTTAATATCTCGTTGTTGATTTCATCAATGATCGGCGTGGTCGACGGGGCGGCGCGCACGAGATCGGTGACCAGGGCGAAGTAGTCGCGCGTCAGCTTTTCGATGTTCTCTTCGAGATACATGAGCTGCACGGCGAAGTAGACGCGCTTGGCGGGCGAGTCGGCGGTGGCGGCGCTGAGGATGTCCTTCTCGCGCAGCACCGGCGCCTTGCCGTCGATGAACAGGCGCGTGCGCTGGTCGGAGTTGGTGACGAGGCAATTGCCGATCACCAGCCGTTCGTGGGGCTTCAGTTCGACCTTGAGCGACATGGAGGCTCCTGCCTTGCCGGGCGGCGCAGAATGCCATGCGCCGGCACAAAGGAAAAGGCGGGCCGAAGCCCGCCTTTTCGAGAGGTGATGGGCCGGAGGCTCAGAACAGGCGGAGCACGTTCTGGTCGGCCTGCGAGGCGAGCGACAGGGCCGTCGAGCTGAGCTGCTGACGGGTCTGCAGCGCAAGCACGTTGGCGGCTTCCTCGTTGGTATCGGCGAGGGTCAGGTTGGCCGCACCGGTCTGCAGAACGTTGATCATCTGCTTGGTGAAGTCCTGACGGGTCTCGACGACGCTGAGGTTGGCGCCGAACTTGGCGGCCTGGCCGCGCAGCTTGTCGATGACGCCCTTGAGGCCATCGAGGACGCCGTTGACCTTGTCGTTGGTCGAGAAGCCATCATCGTTGAGGGCGGCGAGGCCCAGGCCGGACGAGCTGTTGGTGACGCCGGCGATGTCGATCTTGGACGAGCCGTCCTCGTTGAACAGCACCGAGAGGTTGTCGCCGTTGAGCAGGTTGACGCCGTTGAAGCCCGAGTCCTTGGCGAGACCATCGATCTGCGTCAGCAGCTCGTTATAGGTGTCCACCAGCTCCTTGCGCTTCGGGTTGTCGACCTGGGTGGTCGTGGTCGTGCCGGCGTTGGCCGCCGCGTAGGTGTCCGACGCACCGCTGGTGAAGCCAGCCGCGGTCGAGGTGACCGAGATGCTGGTGCCAGCGGCAGCCGTCAGCACGATCTTGCCGGCGTCGTCACCGGTGCCGGCCGAAGCGGTGACGCCCGTATCGCCGGTCTTGCCGTTGATCGCGGTGATGGCAGCACCGATAAGAGCACCATCCGTGATCGTGATGTTTTCGCCGTTGATGGTCAGCGTGGCATCGGAGCTGGGAGCCGAGTAGGTGCCGCCGGTGACGCTCGCGATGTGCTCGGGGGTGGCGCCCGTGGTGGTGCTCTCCGAGACCTTCGCGGCGGTCTGCAGCGCCTGGCGCGCGGTGGCCTGGGCGGATTCGACCAGCTTGGTGATGGCGGTGATGCCCTTGTCGGCAGCAGCCACCGTCTGCACGGCGTTCGACACGGCGTCGGCCAGCTGGCCGAGGTCGTTGGCGCGGCTGTTGAGGCCCTGGGCCGTGAAGAAGTTGGTCGGGTTGTCCATCGCCGAGTTGACGCGCAGGCCGCTAGAGAGCCGCTCCTGCGACTTGCCGAGCAGGTTGGCCGTGGACTGGAGGTTCAGCAGGTTCGAGCGAACTGCTTTCGACAGAGTAACTTCGGACATTCAGGCTTCCTCTTCTGGGGTATCCGATTCAAGGCGCCTCTTCCTGAGACGGTGCGCCATCATCCGGTCGAACCTCGTAAAGAAGCGTTAATCGGCGCGTCGCGACTAGACTCTATTGCCCGTGAAAGCGGCGCCCGCGTCAGGCCGTGCGATCCATCAGCCGGAGGGCCGAGGCGGGCGGCTGCCAGGCGCTGCCGAGGCGCTGGCGCAACTGCGCCACGGAGGTCGGGCGGGGCGGCAACTGGCCGGCGATGACGGCGGCGGCGAAGGCCTCGCCGGGCAGGGCCGGCGGCGGCGGAGCGCCGCGCGCCTCGGGCTGCGCGGCGGGCTGCGGCGCGGGGAAGCCGCCGTGTTGGCGGGGCTGGCGCTTCGATTCGAGCGTATGCGGGAGCCCGTCGCCGACAGCAACGGCCGTTTCGATTGGCGATGCAGCGATCCGCGTGACCACGGTCCAATCCCGACGCACATGCGTGAACGGCGAGACTGGGCCGGCAAAGCTTGCCGCGAGGCGAGCGCGGCCGGCACGATTTAGGTCAAATTGTCGCGGGCGGCGATCAGAGGGCGCGGTTGACGGCGATGCCGCCAGAGGCGGGGCGGGCCCGCGCCAGCTCGCCGGTGGCACCGTAGGTGCGCGGCTGGGCGCTGCGGGCCACCTGCCGGGCCACGTCGGTCAGGACGTCTTCGGTGACGGCGCGCACGGTGGCGATGACCTTGAGGTTCTCGGCCATCTGCGTTGCGAGCTGCTCGTGGCCGTGGCGCAGCAGGGCGATGGCGTCGGGCGCCTCGGCCTTGAGGCGGTCGAGCTGGCGCTGCACGGCGCGCGCATAGCCCACATAGTCCTGCGCCAGCCGCGTCTTGTCGGCGCTGAGGGTGCCGGCCTCGCGATGGTGGCCGGCGCGCAGCAGCGTCGTCTCGTGGTTCATGATCTCGACCAGCGCGCGCAGCGTGCCCTCGGCGAAGGCGATGAGATCGCGGGCGGGCAGGTCGTCGAGGGCGGCGAGGCGTTGTGCGGCAGTCATTTTTGGACTCTCGTTCTATGAATTTGTCGCTTCCTGGAGGCGCAGGAGGTCGGCCATGAGCTGGTCGGCGAGGCCGATGCCGCCCTGCTCGGCCACCGCCGCGGCGAGCTGCTCGGCCTGCATGCCGCGCCACGTCTCCTCGGCGAAGCCGCCGCCGAAGCTGGATTCGCTCGTGTCGATGGAGGAGAACATCTCCTTCATCAGCGTATTGAGGAACACGCCCTCGAGCTCGACGGCCTGGCGGCGCAACTTGTCATAGCCGGGGGCGGCGGTATCGAGGGCGGCGAGCGGCGAGGCACTCATCACAGCACCTCGATGTCGGCCTGCAGCGCCCCCGAGGCCTTGATGGCCTGGAGGATGGCGATGAGGTCGCGCGGGCTGATGCCGAGGGCGTTGAGACCGTCGACGAGCTCCTGCAGGCTCACCGACTCCCTGACCAGCGCCAGGTCGGAATTGACGACGTCGACATTGAGGTCGGTGCGCGGCACCACCACCGTCTCGCCCTGGCTGAAGGGATTGGGCTGCGACACGCCGGGCGTCTCGGCGATGGTGACGGTGAGGTTGGACTGCGCCACGGCGACGGTGGAGACGCGCACGTCCTTGCCCATGACGATGATGCCGGAGTTCTCGTCGATGACGATGCGGGCGGGCTGGTCGGTCTCGACGACGAGCTGCTCGACGTCGGTCAGCAGGTCGACGATGTTGCCGTTGAAGTTGCGGGGCAGGGTGATGCGCACCGTGGCACCGTCCTCGGGGGTGGCGCAGGGGGTGCCGATGAAGTCGTTGATGGAGAGGGCCACGCGGCGCGCCGTGGTGAGGTCGGGGTTCTTGAGCGCCAGCCGCAGGCTGCGCTGGGCGCCGAGCACGAAGCCGATCTCGCGCTCGATGAGGCCGCCGGCCGAGATGCGCCCGGTGGTCGGCACGCCGGAGACGATGGTGGCGGCGTCGCCCTCGGCCTTGAAGCCGTTGATGGTCACGGCGCCCTGGGCGATGGCGTAGACCTCGCCGTCGGCGCCGAGCAGCGGCGTGACGAGCAGGGTGCCGCCCTGCAGGGAGGAGGAGTCGCCGAGGGCGGCGACGGAGACGTCGAGGCGCGAGCCCTGCGTCGCGAAGGGCGGCAGGTTGGCCGTCACCATCACGGCCGCGACATTGGCGGTGCGCATGTTCTCGCCGGTGGTGTTGACGCCGAGCCGTTCGAGCATGGCGCGCAGGCTCTGCTTGGTGAAGGGCGAGTTGTTGAGGCTGTCGCCGGTGCCGTTGAGGCCGACGACGAGGCCGTAGCCGACGAGCTGGTTCTCGCGCACGCCCTCGATGTCGACGATGTCCTTGATGCGGGCGGTCGCGGCCCAGGCAGGCCCGACCAGCAGCGCGACGGCGAGCGTCGCGAGGATCAGGCGGTGTGAGAGCCAGGTGCTCATGTTCGGTTCCCCGGTCGGCGGCCCGTCCCCACGGGCCTGTCGGGAGTAACGATGCGAAGATCGTGCCAAGCCGGGAAAGGGCTGGAATTGCTGGGATCTGCGGGGTGCGCAGGAAAGGAGAGAGCAGCAATTGCCGGGTTGGTTAAGGCGCTGTTAACCGCTCGCGGCAGATTTTGCCGGGCAGTCGTTTCGTTCGCCAGAGTCGGCCCTTGCGCATCGAGAGCAGCACCAGATCCGGTTCCGTGAGCAGAAGCGGCGGCGTCGACCGCAGGGCGGCGGGCACGGGCTTTTTCGTCGCCGACGAAGCGGCGGCGCCCCGCATCGCCACGGCGCAGCCGATGGCGCCAGCGACGGGGCTCGAGGCGCTCCTCGCGCTGCAGGCGATCGAGGACCCGCTGTTCGCCAGAAAGAAGGCGATCCGGCGCGGCAACAGGCTGCTCGACGCGCTCGAGGCGATCAAGGCGGACCTGTTGGTCGGCCGCGTCTCGGAGGGGCGGCTCAACCAGGTGATGGCGCTGATCGGGCAGGCCCGCGACCGCAACCTGCCGGGGCTCGACGCCGTGCTCGACGACATCGAATTGCGGGCGCGCGTGGAACTGGCCAAATTCGGGCGATTTCCGGCCTGAGCGGTCACGAATTCATCATCGGCCAACCCGGCGCTTGCCCGGCCATTGACCGCAAATTATAAGGCGCCAACTCTCGGGGAAGGTGAGTTGAGTCCATATGGTGCGAAGCGCAGTTATCGAGGCTGACTATCGGCCCACCGAAGACGAACCGTTCATGAGCCCGCGACAGCGGGAATATTTCCGGCGCAAGCTCGAACACTGGAAGGACGACATCCTTCGCGAAAGTCGCGAGACGCTCGAAAACCTGCAGGAAGAGTCGCAGAATCACCCGGACATGGCCGACCGTGCCTCGTCGGAAAGCGACCGGGCGCTGGAGCTCAGGACCCGCGACCGGCAGCGCAAGCTGATCGCCAAGATCGACGCGGCGCTGAAGCGGATCGACGACGGCACCTACGGCTATTGCGAGGAGACGGGCGACCCCATCGGCATCGCCCGCCTCGACGCCCGCCCCATCGCGACCCTGAGCCTCGAGGCGCAGGAGCTGCATGAGCGGCGCGAGAAGGTGTATCGGGACGAGTAGACGAGCGCATAGCAGTTAGGGAAGAGGGGCTTGCCGATGGGCAGGCCCCTTGTTTTTTCGCTATTCGCTATTGGCCCCCAGCTCCACCCGCCGCTCCATCCCGATCGCTTCGAGGAAAGCCTCGTCATGGCTGACGACGAGCAGGGCGCCGTCATAGGCACGGAGGCCGGCTTCCACGGCGGCGATGGCCTCGAGATCGAGATGGTTGGTCGGCTCGTCGAGGATCAGCAGCTCGGGCGGCTGGGCGGCGCCGATGGTGACGGCGAGGCCGGCACGCAGCGTTTCGCCGCCGCTCAGCGTGCCGACCGGCTGCAGGGCCGCCTCGGCCCGGAACCTGAAGCGGGCGAGGGCGGCGCGGCACTGGGTCTCGCTGTCGGCGAGGTTATGGCGGCGATAATTGTCGCGGATCGAGAGCGCCGGGTCGAGCAGGCTGACCTGCTGGTCGAGCATGGCGTGGCGCGGCGTGATGCGCACCGTGCCGGCGGTCGGCGCGAGCGCGCCGGTGACGAGGCGCAGCAGCGTCGTCTTGCCGGCGCCGTTCGGCCCGGTGACGGCGACGCGCTCAGGCCCTGTGAGGGTAAGAAAGAGAGTCCGGATCACCGGCTTACCCTCTGGTCCGCCTGACAGATCGTCGAGCTGGAGGACGGTGCGGCCGGGCGGCAGGCGGGCGCTGTCGAGCGTCACGGCGAGGGGTTGCAGCACCTCGACGCGGGCGCGGGCGTCACCGAGGGCAGCACCGGCCTCGCCGCGCTGGCGCTCGGCGAGGCGGGCCTGGGCGCCGCCGCCCGCCTCGGCCTCGCCCTTGCGGGCATGGCTGACGATGCGGGGCAGGTCGTCGCGCGCGCCGCGGGCCCGGCCGCGGGCGTCGGCGCGGGCCTTCTGCTCGGCGCGCGCCTGCGCCTTGCGGTCGATGGCGGCGAGCTGGCGGTCGGCGACGGCGAGGTCGTGCTCGGCGGCGGCGAGGTCGAGGGCGCGGCGGCCCTCGTAGACCTCCCAGTTGCCGCCATAGAGTCTGGCGCCGAGCGTCGTCAGCTCGACGATCTCGTCCATCTCGGCGAGGAGGGCGCGGTCGTGGCTCACCACCACGGCGCCGCCGTGCCAGTGGCGCAGCAGGTCGCGGATGGCGGCGCGGCCGTCGGCGTCGAGATTGTTGGTCGGCTCGTCGAGCAGCAGGATGTCGGGCTGGCCGAGCAGCAGGCCGGCGAGCGCCAGCCGCGTGCGCTGGCCGCCGCTGAGCGTCGCTATGGGGCGGTCGAGCGGCAGCGCCGGAAGGCCGACCACGGCGAGGGCCGTGGGCAGGCGCGCGGCCAGCGTCCAGTCGGCGCGGGCGTGGTCGTCGTCGCTGGCGGTGCCGGCCTCGATGCGGGCGAGGCGGGCGAGCGCGTCGGCGATGCCGAGCGCCGTGGCGATGTCGCCGGCGTCCGTGCCGACCGTCTGGCGCAGCACGCCGAGGCGGCCTTCGACCTGCACGGCGCCCGCTTTGGGCGCGCGCTCGCCGAGGATGGCGCGCAGCAGCGTGGTCTTGCCGCTGCCGTTGCGGCCGACGAGGCCGGTGCGGCGGGCGCCGAAGCTCAGGGTGACGTGGGAGACGAGGTCGCGGCCGTCAGGCGTGGCGAGCGACAGGTCCTGCAAATGGATGGCGGGCATGGGCGGAGTCCTGGTGACGGATCGGGAAGACGGGATCGGTCAAAAGGAAATCCACCTGGCACCTGCCGGTCGGGTTGCGATGCCGGGAAGATAGGAACGGAGGCGGCGATGTCAACCGGCGTGAGAGAAGGCAGGCGGACGGCGGCGGATTTAGTTGACTGCGATGGTCATGTTTGTATTGTGCCGGCGGGCTTCACGGGGATGAAAATGGTCGATCTGAAGATGTCGCGGCGGCGGTTCGGGCTGGGGGCGGCGGCGCTGGGGACAGGGTTGCTGGCGCGGCCGGCCTGGGCGCAGCAGGCGGGCATGCATTCGATCACGACCAGCCTCGGCACCTATGACATTCCCGACGATCCGCAGCGCGTCATCTGCATCGACTCGCGGCTCGACCTCGAGCCGGCGCTGGCGCTCGGGCTCAACGTCATCGGCCATGCCTATGATAAGCCGTGGCCGTGGGTGCCCGCCGGCGACGGCCTGACCTTCGTCGGCGAGGCGCCGGACCTCGAAAAGGTTCTCGCGCTCGATCCCGACCTCATCATCTGCACCGATGTGGGCGACGGCGACAGCGAGTGGTGGCCGATCAACCGGCTGAAGGACGTCGCACCCGTGCTGCCGCCGCCTTATACGCAGCCGTGGAAGCAGATCCTGGCGCAGATCGGCGAATGGACGGGGCGCACCGGCGCGGCCGACGCCAAGCTCGCCGAGTACGACGCGCTGATCGCCGACATCAAGGCGCGGCGCGCGGCCGAGATCGCGACGAAGAAGATCGTCTTCGTGCAGCCCTGGGACGATTCCTCGGTCTATCTGCAATCGGCGCTGACGCTGTTGCAGCCGCAGGTGCTCGCCGATCTCGGCGCCCGCACCGCGGCGCCGGCCGAGAGCGGCGACAACGAGATCGCGGCCGAGAACTATGCCGAGTATTTCGGCGACGTGGACGGCATCATCTACGTGCTGTGGGAAGCGGGCGAGGCCGGGAGCGCCGAGAAGAACCCGCTGTGGGCGCGGCTGCCGGCGGTCGCCGCCGGCCATGTGCTGAAGCCGATCGGCAACACCAATTACGGCGGCGTCTATACCGCCATCCACATCGCGCAGCTCATCGACGAGCTCTACGGGATGCTGGCCTGAGGCGGGCGCCGGGACTCCTTCACGCCCGCTCCAGCCCCCACGCCGCGTAGAGCGCGTTGACCTGGCGCATGCCGTGCAGCTCGACCAGGGGAAGGCCGGAGGCGCGCAGCCTGGTGACGAAAGCGCGATGCCGCGCCGGCGCGCGCAGCAAAATCCAGTGGACCATGTCCCAGCTGAGCCGCGCGGGCGCGCCGTCGAGTGCGCCCGCGCGGCGGCGGTCGAACAGCGTGCGGCGCACATAGCGCACAAGGCTGTGGATGCGCGTATCGGCGGTCAGCACGATGCCGGTCGCCCGCGCGAGGCGCGGCGCGAGCACCAGCGAGTAGTTGCCGTCCATCACCCAGCCGTCGCCCGCCACGGCGTGCTCGTGCAGCGCGACAAACTCGGCATCGGGCCGCGGTTGCCAGGCGGTGTGCGCGCGGTGCCGAAGCGCATCGAGATGGATGGCGGGTACGGCGAGGCGACGGCCCAGCGCCACCGCCAGCGTCGATTTGCCGGTGCTGGAGGGGCCGCAGATCATAATGCGGCGGCCGAGCTCCGCGAGCGGTGGGATGCCGGGCATGGCGGTGCGGTGGCGCACGGGTGACGCGCGCCACCTCGCGGGCGCTATTCGGGCGCCACGTCCTTGCCGGTGTAGACCTCGTCCACCCAGTACTGGTCGCGGCGGTCGAAGCCGTTGAAGGGGGTGAGGGACGCCTGGGTGTAGGCGCCCATCAGGCCGAACTCGATCCAGTCGTCCTCGTCGATGTCGGCGGGCAGGGTGAACACCTGCGGCAGCACGTCGTAGCTGTCGCAGGTCGGGCCCCAGATGGTGAACTCCGAGAACTGGCCGTCATTGTCGTGCAGGCGCGGGCCGCGCCAGACGCGCACCGGCGGCGTGAAGTGCATGAACTTCACCTCCATCAGCGCGCCATAGGCGCCATCATTGAGATAGACGGACTGGCCGCCGCGCTGGTGCTTCACACGCAACAGCAAAGAGGTGGACGAGGTAACGAGCGCGCGGCCGGGCTCGATGATGAGCTCGGGGCGCGACTTGCCGAAATTTTCCTTCACGGCCGAGGCGATGGTCTCGAAATAATAGTCCATCGGGGGCGCTTCGCTGGTCGGGTAGGGCGCCGGATAGCCGCCGCCGATGTTGAGGCGCTTCAACTCGATGCCGCTCTCCTCGGCGATCTTGGCCGCCGCCGCGATATGCCGCTCATAGGCATAGGCGTCCTCGCACTGGCTGCCGACGTGGAAGCAGAGCGAGGCGGTGAAGCCCATCTGGTCGACGAGCTTCATGATCTCGACCGCGCCATCCTGCATGACGCCGAACTTGGCGCCGAAATCGTAGGATTTGAGCGCCTTGCCGGCCTTGAAGCGGGTGGTCACCTCGATGTCGCGGCTGGGCGCGACGACGGCGGCGAGCTGGTCGAGCTGCTGGGGGTGGTCGATGGTGAACGAGCGGATGCCGAACTCTTCGTAGGCCCGGGCGATCTCGCGCTTGCTCTTGATGGGGTTGTTGTAGTGCATGGCGGCGCCGGGGCAGAATTCGCGCACCAGCTCCATCTCGCGGTTGGACGCCACGTCGAACGCCTTCAGCCCCTCATTGTGGAGCTGGGCCAGGATGTGCGGCGAGGGGTTGCACTTGACCGCGTAGGTCAAAAGCCCATCAAAGCCCTTCTTGAAGACCTTGGTGGCGCGGTGCAGCTCGCGCTCGGAGAACAGGAAGCTCGGATAATCCGGCGCCTCGGCGGCGATGAGCGCCGACGTGTTGGGGTAGACCGTGCGATCATGGGCCGGTGCGTGCAGCTGGATCACGTCTTCGGCGACGGAGGAGGCGGTCAAGGCGGCCATCGGCATTCCCTTCCACGGTGCTGGCGGCAAAACGCGCTGCATATAGGAGGGTTCACCCCCCCAAACAACGGCATATTTCCGCACCTGACAAAAGGGTAAGCAAAGCCATCACAAAGGTGCCCGATTCCGGGCGTTTCGCTGGGCCTGCAACAGAGCTGGAGGTTGCCGTGACGCAACGCAATGTCGTTCTCGGTGTGTCCGGCCTCGTCGCGCTGGCCGCGGCGGGCGGGCTGTGGGTGGGCCTCGACGAGCGGGCGGGCACGCCGCCGCCGACCCAGACGATGCAGGTCGCCCAGGCGGAGGCGCCGGCGCGGCAGGTGCCGAAAGCGGACGCCGAGGTGCAGCTCAGCTTCGCGCCGGTGGTCAAAGAGGTGACGCCGGCGGTGGTCAACGTCTATGCCACCAAGACCGAGCAGGGCTTCGAGAGCCCGTTCGCCAACGATCCGTTCTTCTCGCGCTTTTTCGGGCGCGACATGTTCCGCAGCCGGCCGCGCACCTCGCAATCGCTGGGCTCGGGGGTGATCGTCGACGCCAAGGGCGTCATCGTCACCAATTCGCACGTGGTGAGCGGGGCGGACGACATCCGCATCGCGCTGAGCGGGGGGCGCGAATTCCCGGTGAAGCTCCTGCTCGACGATCCGAAATCCGACCTCGCGGTGCTGCAGATCGAGGACGCCAAGGGACGGACGTTCCCGGCGCTGCGCTTCGCCGATTCTGACAGCCTGCAGGTCGGCGACCTGGTGCTGGCCGTCGGCAATCCGTTCGGGGTGGGGCAGACGGTGACGAGCGGGATCGTGTCGGCGCTGGCGCGCACCGGGGTCGAGACCGCCAATTTCGACTATTTCATCCAGACCGACGCGGCCATCAATCCGGGCAATTCGGGCGGCGCGCTGGTCAATCTCGCGGGCGAGCTGGTGGGCATCAACACCGCCATCTTCACGCGCTCGGGCGGTTCGGTCGGCATCGGCTTCGCCATCCCCGCCAATATGGCGCGCAGCGTGGCCGAGGCCGGCGAGGCGGGCGGGCCGATCGTGCGCCCGTGGTTCGGCGCGCGCCTGCAGGAGGTGACGACCGACATCGCCGACAGCCTCGCCATCGATCCGCCGCATGGCGCGCTGGTGGCCGAGGTGGCG
>JBDHTK010000072.1:0-12747 GCA_039808625.1 Devosia sp.
TCTGGTCATCGCGTGGCTGGTGTTTGCCGGTGACAGCCGCGCCGCCTTCCGTGCCGCCGTTTCGGCCGACGCGGGGACCTGGGTGCGGGCGCGCGCCTGGGCGCTGTGGAAGGCGGCGCTCACCCTCGCCCCGGACGGCAGCGTGGCGCCGCCGCTCGCGGTGATCGAGGCGGTGCTGGCCGAGCAGGCGGGCCGCTGAGGGCGCATGGGCAGCTTCGCCATCAGGACCGGCATCGTCGTCATCGGGGCGGGGCAGGCGGGATTGTCGACGGCCTATCATCTCAAGCGCGACGGTCTCACCGGCGGGCGCGGCTTCGTCGTGCTCGACGCCAATGCCGAGCCGGGGGGTGCATGGCAGCATCGCTGGCCGTCGCTGACGCTCTCCACCGTCAACCGCATCCATGACCTGCCCGGACAGAAGTTCATGGAGACGGTGCCCGACCCGGGCGACGCGGTCGCGGCGGCGGTGGCCGTGCCGCGCTACTTCGCTGCCTACGAAAAAGCCTTCGAGCTGCCCGTCCACCGGCCCGTCACCGTCTCGGTCGTGTGCCCGCGCGGTGCGCGCCTGCGCGTCGAGACCGACCGCGAGACGTTCAGCGCGCGCGGCATCGTCAATGCCACCGGCACCTGGCAATCGCCCTATATCCCGGACTATCCGGGGCGGGCGCGGTTCCGCGGGCGGCAGCTCCACACGCAGGACTACCGCCGCGCCGAGGATTTTGCCGGCCAGCACGTGCTGATCGTGGGCGGCGGCATCTCGGCGCTGCAACTGCTCAACGAGATCTCGCTGGTCACGCGCACCACCTGGGTGACGCGGCGGCCGCCGCAGTTCCGCGACGGGCCCTTCGACGCCGAGGCGGGCCGGGCCGCCGTCGCACAGGTCGAGGCGCGGGTGCGAGAGGGCCTGCCGCCGGCCTCGGTCGTCTCGGTCACCGGCCTGCCGGTGACGCCCGCCGTCGAGGCGATGCGGGCGCGCGGCGTGCTGGCGCGCGAGGAGATGTTCAGTGCCATCACGCCGACCGGCGTGCGCTGGGCCGACGGCCGCACGCTCGACGTCGACGTGATCCTGTGGTGCACCGGCTTTCGCTCGTCGCTCGACCACCTGGCGCCGCTGCTGCTGCGCAACGAGAGCGGCGGCATCACCATGACCGGGCGGCTGGCAACGCAGGTGGCGCGCGACCCGCGCATCCATCTCGTCGGCTACGGCCCCTCGGCCTCGACCATCGGCGCCAACCGGGCCGGGGCGGCCGCGGCGCAGGAGCTGATGGCCTATCTCGGGCTGCCGTGATCACCCCCCCCCCTCTTGCGCCGAACCGTAACGTACGGTACGGAAGCGAAGTGGAGGAGCGACGGTCGTGTCAGTCACCATCAGGCAGGCATCGGAGACGTTCACGCCCCGCCAGCAGGCGGTGCTGACGGCGGCTCTCGACCTCTTGGTCGAGGCCGGCGACGGGCTGACCATGACGGCCGTGGCGCGGCGGGCGAGCTGCTCCAAGGAGACGCTCTACAAATGGTTCGGCGACCGCGCCGGGCTGCTGACGGCGACCGTGCAGTGGCAGGCGGCCAAGGTGCGGGTGCCGGCGGTGGATCGGCGCACGCTCGATCCGCAGACGCTGCGCCAGAGCATCCAGCAGTTCGCGCGAGACCTCCTCGCGACGATTTCCGGCCCCACTTCGGTGGCGCTCAACCGGCTCGCCATCACGCACGCGACCGAGGACAACGGGCTCGGCGCGATCGTGCTCGACAATGGCCGCTTCACGATGGGCAAGCGGCTTAGGCCGGTGCTCGAGGCCGGGCGCGACGCGCGCATGCTGCGCTTCGACAATACCGAAACGGCGTTTCGGACCTTCTTCGGGCTGGTGCTGCGCGACGTGCAGATCCGCCTGCTGCTCGGCGACAAGCTGTCGCTCACGGCCAAGGACATCGAGGCCGACGCCGAGCGGGCGACCGACCAGTTCTTCACGCTCTACGGCACCAATCTCGCGCCGCGCGCGCGATAACACTCAGGAGACAGGAATGCGCGTCTATTACGATCGGGATGCCGATCTCAACATCATCAAGTCGAAGAAGGTCGCGGTCGTCGGCTATGGCTCGCAGGGCCATGCCCACACGCTGAACCTGCGCGACAGCGGCGTGAAGGACATCGCCGTCGCCCTGCGGCCCGGCTCGGCCTCGGCCAGGAAGGCGGAAGGCGAGGGGCTCAAGGTGATGAGCGTCGCCGACGCCGCCAAGTGGGCCGACGTCATCATGATGCTGACGCCCGACGAGCTCCAGGCCGACATCTACAAGGCCGAGATCGAGCCGAACATCCGCGACGGCGCCGCCATCGCGTTTGCGCACGGGCTCAACGTGCACTTCAACCTGATCGAGCCGAAAAAGAGCGTCGACGTCATCATGATCGCGCCGAAGGGCCCGGGCCACACCGTGCGCGGCGAGTTCCAGAAGGGCGGCGGCGTGCCGTGCCTCATCGCCGTGCACCAGGACGCCTCGGGCAATGCGCACGACATCGCGCTGGCCTATGCGTCGGGCATCGGCGGCGGGCGCTCGGGCGTCATCGAGACCAATTTCCGCGAGGAATGCGAAACCGACCTGTTCGGCGAGCAGGTGGTGCTGTGCGGCGGCCTCGTCGAGCTCATCCGTGGCGGCTTCGAGACGCTGGTCGAGGCGGGCTACGCCCCCGAGATGGCGTATTTCGAGTGCCTGCACGAGGTGAAGCTGATCGTCGACCTGATCTATCAGGGGGGCATCGCCAACATGAACTACTCCATCTCCAACACGGCCGAGTGGGGCGAGTACGTCTCCGGGCCGCGCATCATCACCGCCGAGACCAAGCAGGAGATGAAGCGCGTGCTCAAGGACATCCAGTCGGGCAAGTTCACCTCGGAGTGGATGCAGGAGTATCGCTCGGGCGCCTCGCGCTTCAAGGCGACGCGGCGGCTGGCCGACGAGCACGAGATCGAAGTGGTGGGCGAGAAGCTGCGCGGCATGATGCCGTGGATCAAGGCCGGCGCCCTCGTCGACAAGTCGAAGAACTAGGTTCTCGAAGGGCCCGGGTGACCGGGCCCTTACGACCCTGCCCGGCGGTGGATGGACAGGCGCCGGGCGGAGCGCTAAGCGGAGGCCGGGCAGGGGAGGCGGTGCCGCGGCCCCGCCGAGGAGCGTCCGATGAAACTCGACTACACCCTGCTCGACGTGTTCACCACCACGCGGCTGAGCGGCAATCCGCTCGCCGTTGTGACCAGGGCCGACGGGTTGCTCGACAACCAGATGCAGCGCATCGCGGCCGAGTTCAATCTCAGCGAAACCGTGTTCATCACGCGGCCGAAGGCAGAGCGCCACACGGCGGCGGTGCGCATCTTCACGCCGCTGGTCGAGCTGCCCTTCGCCGGCCATCCGACGGTCGGGGCGGCGGTGGTGCTGGGGCTCGAATCGAAGGCGACGGCGGTGCGCATCGAGGAAGAGGTGGGCGTCATCACCTGCGTGATCGAGCGTCTCGACCGGCACCTGGGCCATGCCCGCTTCGGGCTGCCGCGGCTGCCCGAGATCGCCGGCACGGCGCCGGATGTACGGCACATCGCGGCGGCCCTCGGACTCGAGCCCGACGACATCGGCTGCGACGGCCACCGGCCCTCGGTCTATTCTGCCGGGTCGCTGTTCTATCTCGTGCCGGTGCGCAACGCCGCGGTGCTGGCGCGTGCCGTGCCCGACCGCCGCGGCTGGGCCGAGGTGTTTCCGCTCGGGCGGCATTCGCTCTACGTCTATACGCCGACGCCCGAGGAGGCGGACAACGACTTTGCGGCGCGCATGTTCACGCCGGGGGCGCCGCGCGGCGAGGACGCGGCCACCGGCTCGGCCGCGGCGGCGCTGATCGGCGCGCTCGCGCTCGACGCGCCGGAGGGGCAGAGCGAATACCGGCTGCGCCAGGGCGTCGAGATGGGGCGGCCGAGCCTCATCACCATGCAGTTGCGCAAGGACGGCGACACGCTCGTCTATGGCAGCATCGGCGGCCATGCCGTGATCGTCGGGCAGGGGACGCTGGAGCTGGACTAGCGGCGAGGCTTGCAAAAGCGCGCGGAGTCGCGCATCATCGCCGAAGACTTGGAAGCCTGCCGATGAAGCGCGCCCGCGCCATTGCTATTGCCCGTACCGAACAGAAGGCCCGCGAAAGCCGGATGCTTCTGGCGGCGGCGCTGCTTTTGCTTCCCGCGTTCCTGCTTCTCCTTCTTATCGGCCCCTGAGTACCGGCGGCCCGCGATCGCGGGCGGGTGGTCAGGGGAGCGCGATTGAAAGCCGAACATAAAATTGTCCGGCCGCGAGGCATTTGAGCCCGGCCGCCAGATAGGAAGACCATGATGCCGACGACCGACACCAACAAAGACCGCGTATTCATTTTCGACACGACGCTGCGCGACGGCGAGCAGAGCCCCGGCGCGACCATGACGCTCGCCGAGAAGCTGCAGGTCGCGGAGGCGCTGGACGAGATGGGCGTCGACATCATCGAGGCCGGCTTTCCCATCGCGTCGAACGGCGATTTCGAGGCGGTGGTGGCGGTCGCCAAGCATGTGAAGAATGCCGTGGTGGCCGGGCTCGCCCGCGCCATTCCGGCCGACATCGCGCGCGCCGGCGAGGCCGTGCGCCACGCGCGGCAGGGGCGCATCCACACGTTCGTGTCCACCTCGCCCATCCATCTGGCGCATCAGATGAAAAAGACCGAGGAGCAGGTGCTGGAGATCATCACCGCCACGGTCACGCAGGCGCGCAACCTCATCGACAATGTCGAATGGAGCGCGATGGACGCGACGCGCACGCCGATCGACTATCTGGCGCGCTGCGTGGAGCTGGCGATCAAGGCCGGTGCGACGACGATCAACCTGCCCGACACGGTGGGCTACGCCATCCCCGAGGAGCACGCGGCGATGTTCCGCGCCATCATCGAGCGCGTGCCAGGCGCCGACAAGGTGGTCTTCTCGGCGCATTGCCACGACGATCTGGGCCTCGCCGTCGCCAATTCGCTGGCCGCCGTGCAGGCCGGCGCGCGGCAGGTGGAGTGCACCATCAACGGGCTGGGCGAGCGGGCCGGCAACGCCGCGCTCGAGGAGATCGTGATGGCGCTGCGCACGCGCGGCGACGCCATGCCGTACTTCACCGGCATCGAGACGACGCATCTCAGCCGGGCCAGCAAGGTCGTGGCGGCGGCGGCGAACTTCCCGGTGCAGTACAACAAGGCGATCATCGGCAAGAACGCCTTCGCCCATGAGAGCGGCATCCACCAGGACGGCATGCTGAAGAACGCCGAAACCTACGAGATCATGACGCCGGCCAGCGTCGGCATCAAGGAAACGACGCTGGTGATGGGCAAGCATTCCGGCCGCGCCGCGTTCAAGGACAAGCTGCGCGAGCTGGGCTACGACCTGGGTGACAACGCCTTCCAGGAGGCGTTCGTGCGCTTCAAGGAATTGGCCGACCGCAAGAAGCACATCTACGATGCCGACATCGTGGCGCTGGTCGACGACGAGGCGGGCTCGTCCGAGGACCGCATCAAGCTCGTCGACATGGCGGTGGTCAGCAAGACCGGCGGCGTGCACCACTGCGACATGACGATCTCGGTCGATGGCGAGAAGCGCTCGGTCGGCTATGACGGCACCGGCTCGGTGGATGCCATCTTCAACGCCATCAAGGCGGCGGTGGGCATCGCCCCGCATCTCGTGCTCTACGCCGTGGACGGCGTCACCGGCGGCACCGACGCGCAGGCGAGCGCACATGTACGGCTCGAGCACAATGGCCGCATCGCCTCGGGCAACGCCGCCGAGCCGGATACGCTGGTCGCCTCGGCGCGCGCCTATCTCAACGCCGTCAACCGCCTCCTGATCGAGCGGGGCGCGGCAGCGCAGGGCGCGATGGAGAGCGCGGCAGGCTGAGGCGCGCTAGCTTGCGGCCGGCGGCACTGTCGTGGCCGCCGAGCCCGGCAGCACGTTGACGTCCACCCGGTTCTGCGGGGTGTCGATGCCGGCCGCGTCGAGCGCCAGCTTGATGCGCTCGGTGAGGGCGATCTTGGCCGTCCACCAGTCGGCCGTCTTGGTCCAGCAGCGCATGTTGAGATCCATGCCGCCGATGTTGAGGGCGTCGACATACATGTAGGGCGCGGGGTTGTTGAGGATGAGCGGATCGTTGGCGGTCGGCGCCAGCATGGCCGTACGCGCCGCCTCGATGTCGACACCGTAGCCAACGCTGATCTTGACCTCGATCATGCGCGTCTTCTCGCGCGAATAGTTGAGGATCCTGGTGTTCCACAGCTTGGCGTTGGGGGCGAAGACGGCGACGCCGTCATAGGTCCTGAGCCGCGTGCCGAAGAGCCCGACGGCCCGCACCGTGCCGGCAATGCCTTCGCCGTCGATATAGTCGCCGACGTTGAAGGGGCGCAGCCACAGCAGCAGGATGCCGGCCGCCATGTTGGAGAGCGTTCCCTGCAGGGCGAGGGCGATGGCGAGGCCGATGGCGCCGAGCACCGCGAGAATCGAGGTCGTCTGCACGCCGAGCTGGCCGAGCACGATGGTGATGGTCAGCGCCAGGATGGCGTAGCGGGCCACCTCGACGAGGAACGGCGCGATGGTGCGGTCGAGGCCCGGGGCGAGGTGCAGCCAGGCGCTCACCCAGCGTGCCAGCAGCGTGGCGAGCGCCCAGCCGGCCGCCAGCACGGCAAGGGCGGTGGCGACGCCGTAGAGGTGGCTCACCACCCACTCGCTCGACAGCGTGAAGAACTCGGCAAAGGGCATGGAGGACAGCTCCGCGACGATGACAGCTGCCCTTAGCAAAAAACCGGCATGGTCGGCAAAGGTGGCCCGGGGGCGCTGGACAGGGCAGGAGCACTCTGCTAGTCACGCGCCCGGATCGGGGCGGCTAGCTCAGCTGGTAGAGCAAGCGACTCTTAATCGCTGGGTCCGGGGTTCGAGTCCCCGGCCGCCCACCAATCCTTCCCAAGATCGTCGGCCAGATGGCGCCGCAGCCCGATGCGCGCGGAGCCGTTCGTGATCGGTATGTGGCAAAAAAGTGGCCGAATACGACTTTTGGAGGGGTGAAACGGCGGCTTGCGCTTCCTAAATAGCGCGCAGCGCTTTCCACCTTGCGAGTTCCCGTCTTGGAAATTTTCACCGGCCCCGGCCTCGCCGCCTTCGTGCAGGTCGTCCTCATCGATCTCGTTCTCGCCGGTGACAATGCAGTGGTGATCGGGCTGGCGGCTGCCGGCCTCGCCCCGCAGCTGCGACGCAAGGCCATCCTGATCGGCATCATCGCCGCCACCATCCTGCGCATCTGCTTCGCGCTGATCACGACGCAGCTCCTGTCGCTCGGCGGCGGGCTGCTGATCGCCGGCGGCGTGCTGCTGCTCTATGTGTGCTGGAAGATGTACCGTGAGCTCTCCGTGCCGCCGCACGAGGAGCACGAGGCGCACGAGGCGCTGTCCGGCAGCGACCTCAATGCCGACGGCACGGTGGCCGGCCGGGCGCCGCGCAAGTCGCTGCGGCAGGCCGTCACCCAGATCGTCATCGCCGACGTGTCGATGTCGCTCGACAACGTGCTGGCGGTGGCCGGCGCGGCGCAGCATCATTTCGAGGCACTGATCTTCGGGCTGGCGCTGTCGGTGGTCCTCATGGGGGTCGCCGCGACGTTCATCGCCCGCCTGCTCAGCCGCTTCCGCTGGATCGCCTGGCTCGGCCTGCTGATCATCCTCTATGTGGCGGTGAAGATGCTCTATGAGGGCGCCGACCAGCTACTCGATCATTCGCTGCCGATGATCCCGTTCATCAAGGGCGCACCGCCGGTTGCCCACTGACTGGTAACCTTATCGGCCGTTAGCGCGCATTTACCTTGTTTCTGAAGGGATTTTGGGCGCCGGCCGGCCTATTTTGACACGCGAGAAGGAGCTTTCGCGTGTCTATTGCCCTCGATGAACCGCTGGCGCGTCCGGCGGCGCGGCCCGCGGTGTCGCGCCCCGCCGTCACCACGCAGATCGTCTCGCCGGAGCTGTGGGACCGCAGCATCGCCGGCTTCGACGAGGTCTGCCAGGAGCAGCTGCACGTTTTTGCCAGGGCCCGCTGGCCGGGCGTCAGCCACGAGCCGATGCTGTTCTGGCGGGGCGGCGAGGTCGTCGGCGGCAGCCTGATGATGATCCAGCCGCTGCCGCTCGGGCTCGGGGCGCTGGCGGTGGCCAAGTGGGGGCCGATGCTGGCGCGCACCGACCATCCCGACCGGCCGGCGCTCTACAGCGGCATGATCGACGCGCTGGTGGCCGAATATGCCGACAGGCGCCGGCTGATGCTGAGCGTCCTGCCGCGCGCCGCGCTGGCGCCGGTCAACGCCGACTACGAGCACCTCATCGCGCGCGGCTTCAGGCGCGGCTCGGAGCTCGGCTTTCCCAACCGCTACATCGTCAATCTGCGCCTCTCCGATGCGGAGCAGCGCGCGAGCTTCGAGCAGAAGTGGCGCTATCACCTCAAGAAGTCCGAGAAGGCGGGGCTGGAGTTCGAACCGGCGCCGGCCTCCCGGCTGGGCGAGTTCCAGGCGCTCTACGAGCGCATGCTCGACCGCAAGAAGTTCGCCGACCATTCCGCCTACGACACCGTGCCGGCGCTCATGGCCATCGCCGATCCGGCGCTCAGGCCGGAGCTGTTCTTCGTGCGCCATGCCGGCGAGGTCATCGCCGGCGCCATCATCTTCAAGGCGGGCGACAGGGCCGTCTATCTCTACGGGGCGACCAACGACAAGGCGCTGCCGCTGCGCGCCGGCTATTTCATGCATTGGCACATCATCCGCTGGCTGCGCGACAACACGCCGGCGCGCTGGTACGACCTCGGCGGTACCGACGGCTTCCTCGGCCTGCACCAGTTCAAGAAGGGCATGGCCGGCGCCGCCGGAATCATCCAGCCGGTGCCGCCCGTCGCCAACTACGCGACCGACTGGCGGGCGCGACTCGTCGGCAACGCGGCGTTTCTCGCGCGCGACGGCGTGCAGAAGCTCAAGCGCGAGATCGACCGGCTGCGCGCCGACCGCGCTAAGCCCGACCTGAAGCGCGTGGATGCGGACGCATCGCCATGAGCCTCGGCAAGCGCCTCCTGTCGCAATCGACGGTGATCTTCGGGGCGCGGCTGTTCGGGGCGGGGCTGACCTTCCTCGTGCAGGTCGCCATCGCCCGCTTCATCGGGGCCGAGGCGCTGGGCCAGTACATCCTGGTCATGGCGGCGGTGAACATCGTCGCCGTGGTGATGCCGCTCGGCTTCGAGGCGACCGGCACCTATTTCGCCGCCGAGTACCGGGCGAAGGGCGAAGGCAGGCTGTTGCGCGGCTTCGTGGCGCGGGCCTATGGCCACATCGCGGCGAGCGGGCTCGTGCTGGCGCTGTTCGGCTATCCGCTGGCGCTGCTCGCCGGCGAGCCGGGGCGCGTTCTGGCCTCGCACTGGGTGCCGGCGGCGATCCTCGCCGTTGCCACGGCGATGGTGTTCGTTTCGGGCGCCATGCTGGTGGGGCTGAAGCGGCCGTTCGCCGGCTTCTTCGCCGAGACGCTGTTCCGGCCGCTGCTCGCCATCGCCGGCTTCGCGGTGGCCGTCGCAACGGTCGAGGGGAGCGCCGGCATCGACCGGCTGCTGTGGGTGCTGGCGCTGGGCTACGCGGCGGTCGCGGCGGTGCAACTCGGGCTGCTCGTCGGCAGCGTGCGGGCGATCCCGCTCGAGGCCACGCCGCGCGAAGGCGAAGCCCGCCGCTGGTGGCATTTCGCCGTGCCGTGGATCGCGCTCGTCGTTGCCGGCGACTTCTTCTTCGACATCGACCTGTTGCTGCTCGCCGGGCAATTGCCGCACGACCAGCTTGCGGTGTTCGGGGTATGCACGCGCATCTTCTCGCTGGTCGCCTTCGGGGTGGGCGCCGTCTACGCCGTGACCATGCCCGACATGTTCGAGAGCGAGGCGCTCAAGGACCGTGCCGGCTTCCACCACAAGATCGGCGAGGCCAATCTGGTCGCCTCCGGCCTGTCGGTGGCGCTGCTGGTGGTGGTGCTGGTGCTGTCGCCCTTCGCCTTCATGCTGTTCGGGCCGGGCTTCCAGGCCGGGGTCGTGCCGCTTGCGATCCTCTGTGCCGGGCTGGTGGTGCGCTCGGTCTTCGGACCGGCGTCGGTGGTCCTGTCGATCCACAACCGGCCCTACGCCACGCTGCCGGCCGTCGCCGCCTCGCTCGCGACCATCGTCGTCGCCAATGCCGCGCTGGTGCCGCTGTGGGGACTGGTGGGGGCCGCGCTGGCGGCGCTGATCGCCATCACCGTGTGGTCGGGGGCGCTGTGGTTCACGGCGCTCAGGGTGGTCGGGGTCGACGTGTCGCTGCGCGCCCGGCTGGCGTCGCAGGCCGCGGCGCTCAAGGTCGCCGAGTAGTCAGCGGCCGAGGAGGCCGTTCGCTGCCTGGATCAGCCGGCCGAGCCGGCCGGTGCCGACGCCGTGGTCGTAGCCCTCGGTCACCTTGGTGTAGGGCTTTTCCATCACGCAATAGTCCTGCCCGAAGATGTGGTTCCTGAGCACGCAGGTTTCAGCGTAGCCGTAGCGGCGGAGCAGGGCGAGGGCCACCTCGTTCTCCGGCCGCACGAAGGTGAAGGCCTTGTGGAAGCGGCCATTGTCGAAATGCTCGTCGAAGGCGCGCATGCCGTGCATGCCCAGCCGCGTCTGGCGGAAAGCCGGGAAGATCCAGCTCCAGTAGCGGAAGACGGCGCCGAATTCAGGGCCCGAGATCAGCGCGCCGCCGACCCTGCCTTCCGAGAGCAGAGCCATGACGTGCCAGGGATCCTGCCGCTGCAGCATGCGCAGATAGGATTTGGTGAGCCGCGCCTTTTCCCATGCCTTGAACTCGGCGTTGTAGTGCGGGCTCTCGTCGATCACGGCCATGAGCTCGCGGTGGATGAGGTCGAGGTCGGCCGGCGTCGCGGCACGGGTCGCAAAGCGCGGTACGGCCGGGGCGGAAGTGGCGGAGACGGGTGTCGCGAGCGCGGTGTCGGTCATGGCAGCATCCCTTTCGGCCCGCAGGATACGCGCGGACGGCGCCCGGCCGTAGCGATCGCTGGGGTTGCGGTTAATGCGCCGTGGGTCGCAGATGTCCGCCAAAACTCTGCCGACAATAGTCGATAAGAAAAACAGCGTTTGCCGATGGGCTGGGGCACAGGTCTGCTTGCCGCCCGCAAACGCAATGGCTAGAAGGCTGGGAACAGACTTCTGGGGAGGAAGACCATGAGTGAAACCCTCGTTTTCGAACCGAGCGAGGAGGCGAAGGCACGGACGCTGACGACGCTGGCGCAGTACAAGGACATGTATGCGCGCTCGCTCAGCGATCCGGACGGGTTCTGGGCCGAGCAGGCCAGGCGCCTCGACTGGTCCAAGTTCCCTACCAAGATCAAGAATACGAGCTACACCTACCCCAATGTCTCGATCAAATGGTTCGAGGATGGCCAACTCAACGTCAGCTACAACTGCCTCGACCGGCACCTCGCGACGCGCGGCGACCAGACGGCCATCATCTGGGAGGGCGACACGCCCGGCACCGATGCCAAGCTGACCTATCGCGAGCTGCATGAGCGCGTCTGCCGCTTCGCCAACGTGCTCAAGGCGGAGGGCGTCAAGAAGGGCGACCGCGTCACCATCTACATGCCGATGGTGCCCGACACGGCCATCGCCATGCTGGCCTGCGCCCGCATCGGGGCCATCCATTCGGTGATCTTCGGCGGCTTTTCGCCGGATTCCATCGCCGGCCGCGTCAATGACTGCGACAGCACCATCGTCATCACCGCCGACGAGGGACGCCGCGGCGGCAAGTTCATCCCGCTCAAGAAGAATGTCGACGAGGCGCTGCTCAAGGCCGCGCGCGTGACGCGCGTCATCGTCGTCAAGGTCACCGGCAATCCGGTGGACATGCAGGCGGGCCGCGACGCCTGGTACGACGACCTCGCTGCCAAGGTGGACGCCAACTGCCCGGCCGAGCCGATGAACGCCGAGGATCCGCTGTTCATCCTCTACACCTCGGGATCGACCGGCAAGCCCAAGGGCGTGCTGCACACCACGGGCGGCTACCTGCTGTGGGGCGCGTTCACGCATGAGCGCACCTTCGACTACCACGACGGCGACATCTACTGGTGCACGGCCGATGTCGGCTGGGTCACGGGCCACACCTACATCGTCTACGGGCCGCTGGCGAACGGCGCGACCACGGTGATGTTCGAGGGGGTGCCGACCTGGCCGGACGCCGGGCGCTGCTGGCAGGTGGTGGAGAAGTACAAGGTCAACATCTTCCACACGGCGCCCACCGCCATCCGCGCGCTGATGGGCGCCGGGCCGGAATTCCCCGACAAGTACGAGATGAAATCGCTGCGCACCATCGGCACGGTGGGCGAGCCGATCAACCCCGAGGCGTGGCGCTGGTATCACCGCCATGTCGGCAAGGAGCGGTGCAGCGTCGTCGACACCTGGTGGCAGACCGAGACGGGCGGGCACATGATCTCGCCGTTCCCGGGCGCGACGCCGACCAAGCCAGGCTCGGCGACGGTGCCGTTCTTCGGCGTCCAGCCGGTGGTGCTATCGCCCGAAGGCGTGGTGCAGACCGAGACGGTGTGCGAGGGCGTGCTGGCCATGAAGGACAGCTGGCCGGGCCAGATGCGCAGCGTCTATGGCGACCACCAGCGCTTCATCGACACCTACTTCACCCAGTACAAGGGCTACTACTTCACCG